>JAFCZZ010000164.1 GCA_019314085.1 Deltaproteobacteria bacterium
GTTAAGTGGTTAATGATGTAGAGGTATAAGGTTAATGTGTAAGATGTTGCAGGATGCAATGGTTGTTATGTGCATCTATAACTTCATACTTAATGCCAGTCGTGAGAGGATCGAGCTATCATGTACCAATTACCAACCTATTTGATACATGATGGCACTATATCTTGTGGTTTCCCAGGGTATATAGGTGCTGGAGAGAAAATCAAGGTGGGAGAGTCAATATTCTAGTCCAAATCCTGATATCAACTCCCAAAGTGGAGAGAGAATCACCTATACTACATATATATATACACTCACCAATTCTCACATTTCACTTTTTCTTTTCCTCCACAAACCCTTTACCTGTAAGGCTCTACGTCCTTATGCTCGTTCTGCTTAACTCTAAACGAATTGCAGGGGAAGCCATGTTTTCGGTATACTAGGAGGGCTTCCCTCCCTGGTCACCATTGCTATTTAAGTTTGGTGTTAGTCGTCTCTTACTCTTAGAGCAGAAAACCCCATGTTTCAGGGGTTTTTGCTTGCTTGAAGTATTTTACTACTTCTTGGTAGGCTTCTTCTCCAGGAACGCCATAAGGTCTGCCTGACACTTGGGACACAAAACGTACTTCTCATTCCGACTGATGGTTTCCCGCACCGCTACGGGTAGCCCGTTTACGTCCACGGTGTCCTCGATCTCCTTGTCGTACCACTCCACCCACTTCACTATCACCGTGGCTTCCTCGTCGGCCTTGAACGTCTTTCCGCACACTTCCCTGTCACAGATACTTGCGTTTCCCATCTCGCTCTCCTTTCGCTCTGCTTCACCACTTATCCGTGTCACAAACGCTTTCCAAATGTCCGTTGATCCCCCACCAGGGACATACTGAAGTCTTGTGGGGGATTCACTGTAGTCGTTGCTCGTTCCAGCGCCACCTGTATACTCATAACCCGAGAGTGCCGTTTTCAACCCCGTCGATTCGTCACTCTGGACACCAGTTGTAACCTCATGTATCCCTGCCAACCTCTTGATGGTCAAACCACGCTTGGACACCGCCTGGCAAGAAACGAACCTCCCTGTCACAAGATCCTCATACCCGTTTCCATAAGAGTGCTTCACCCACTTTCCCGGTAGACCACTTATGCCGTAAACATCTCTTGTCACTTCCTCACCCCCTTTTCTCCATCAAGCGGTATGAGCTCATGTATCCCGTCCTCTATGCACACAGGGCAGGGGTGGACGTCGAGTAGTGCTAGTATCTCGGGGGTGTCCACACGCTGCCAGTTAACCTCTTCAGCCACTATCTCGAAGGCGTTACCGCAATTAGGGCACCAGTAGACGGTTACCACTACTTCCCCCGCTTTCTGTTCGCAATCGTTTCCTTCTCCAACCGGCAATCAAGACACCAGATGGCCTTCCCCCGGCTCTTGCCAATGCGGTTAGTACACCCTGGAGTAGCGCACACCTTACCTTCCTTGAACCTCACGCCTTCGTGTATCATCCGGTCAATCCTTGAGCGCCAGCGGTCGCGCTCGTCCTCCTCTTGCTCGGATAGCGCCGTGAAGTAGTCTTGAGCGGATATCCAGGGCATTACGGTAATTTCCCCTCCTTCACTACCTCCAGTCGTATCTTCACGATGTCTATTACGCCTATCAGGTGGTTAGCGGCAAACGCCCTACCCTTCTTGTCGAGGCGACTCCACCACTCGCGGGCCTCGGGAGCCAAGTTATAGCCAACGTCTACTACCCTAAAGTCACAGGACACGTCCATAGGGGTCATAGGCGAGCGGGGGTTAGCAGCCTCACTCGCTATGAGCGCCTGGTTAAAGAAGGTAAAGGTGTCGGGGGTGATGACGCGCTTATGGTCGGGGTCTGACACGCTCCAGTGGTGCGCCCAATGGGGAACCTCCACGTCTACCTCGCCAGCGGGCTTCATCACCCGGTAAAGCTCCTCCATGAAGTGCGTGAGGTCGGAGATGTGTTCGAGGACGTGCTTGATGAGGGCGTAGTCGAAGTCATTGCTTGCAAACGACCAGTCGCCCTCCAGGTCAAAGTGCGCGTCGGCTTTGACCTGCTCGGCATGGTCTACGTTTACCCACGTCTCCCCGTCGGTGGACTTCCGGTAGTCCCTCCCACACCCGACGTTAAGGCAGACTCGGGGGCGGGTGGTTACGAGCTCCATGTAGTCATTCACGTCCATTGTAAGCCTCCATGTATGCTGTCATGGCCTCCTCCAATGCTTTAGGGTTACTGATGCCAGTTGCCTTGAGGTCTTTGACGCCGTAGTTGATAAGGGTGTAGTTAATATCCGTAGCAGCCGCCTTTAAGTACACTCCCGGCCCCCCGTCGAAACTCTCAAGTTTGACTTTATACTTCTCGGTCCGCAGGCACCGCTCACTCTGGCACTTCACGCACCGCTCTATCTCGTATGAGAGGCTACGGTCGGCGCCCTCAATGCGGGCGATCTGTTGCCAGGAGTGCTTACAGGGCATTTAGTTGGCCTCCATCGTTTTTAGGAATGCCGTGTAGTCCCTGAAATACCTTGGCTCGTCAACTCCCTCTCGGGGGGCGACCGTGATCGCAACGTAGGGGCGAATTATCAGACTCTGATATCCTTCCTTTATCAACGCTTCCGGGGCAAACCGCATGATGGCGGGGGTAGCGTCCCACATCAAGTCGTACTCATCCTGTGAAACCGTAATAACCGCACACCGCATAGGTGTCGGCAGGTGATGGTCAACCCTGTTCGCATATCGCTTGATAAGTTTGCTGCCCTCATGGTTGGGGTCAATGCGGCTTAACTCTCGGTGCCGCTCCATGCACTCCTCGCAGATGTTCACGTCATCACGTAGCAACTTCTCCTCGTCGCAACCAGGGCAAAGTCCAGGGTGTCTGCCGCTCATTTCTCTACCCTCGCTTCCTCCAGCGCCTTGCAGTTATTACAGATAACCCGCTCTGCGCCTCTCACCGCGCCTTGGTACCAGAAGCCGCAACCACAGAAGATGCAGTAGCACCAGACGCTCATCGCCTTATCCAGAACTCAACGTGTGCATCCCAATCACCCAATAGGGTTTTCGGGTCATGGTCAATTACGATTGTGTTTCCCACTTCCTTCGCCTCCACTAGCAACTTGAGGATCGGAGCGAAGGCGCAGGTGTCCACTTCGTTGAAAGCGAGGAAGGACTTTGTCACATCACAAATCCCGTTGTCCACCCAATCAATAACGGGGCATCGTCGTTTGTGGTTATTCCACCCCTCATCACACACGCTCATCTCAACCTCCCCCATAGAGTAGCGAACGCCAACGCCGCAACCACAGGGACAACCCCGTTACCTGTTGCTCGCAGTCGGTCCACGCGAATGGTAGGCCCATCAGCATCTCCACGAACAGCGGGTTCAACTTGCGGATTGTCAGCAATGACTCGCCTCCAACCGTTGATGTCTTTTGGACCTGGCGGGAACATTCGCGGGCCATTTCGTTCAATGGCTGGCCCCTTGTTGAAGCAGCCAGTCTCCGAGCAAGGAACCCACTCCCGCCTGCTGTTCGATAATCCCTTGCCGCCGGAGTGGGCCAATATGAAGAGACGTAGGCGTTTCTGTGTCGCGCCAACTTCCTCCGCGCTGAATAGTCCCGCCTCAACTCTGTAGCCCAGGCTTTCGAGCTCGGCCTTGTGTCCATACCGAGCGTCAACTGCTCCTGAGACGTTCTCAAGGAATACAAGGCTGGGTTCCACCTCTCGGACAATGCGGGCAACTTGAGGCCACAGGTAGCGAGAATCGCTGGCCCCCCTTCGCTTGCCAGCGAGTGAGAACGGCTGGCACGGTTCTCCCGCAACGACGATGTCCACGACACCACGCCACAGGCTGCCATCGAAGGTTGTGAGGTCGTCCCAGACAGGCGCGATATCCAGGGCCGATTCTTCCATGCGGGCCACGAGGCAAGCCGCCGCGTAGGCTTCCCGCTCGACGTAACACACAGTTCGATAAGCATGTCCGAGGGCGATTCTAAGGCCGAGTTCCAGCCCTCCAACCCCGGCACAAACAGCCAAGCCATTCAACGCCTCCTCCATGCTCGATACCAGCACCAGAAGTAGAGGGTCAAAACAGCATCCCCTCCCGCATCTCTACCGCGACAGGATTAAGCCATAGGACTTCCTCCCGGACCCGTCCTCCATCCGCGTTCGCACTTACCCGACATTCCTCCCAACTCACCAGCTCACAGGAATAAAGATCATTCTCATATCCCGATAGCAATACAGGACCTGGGCTGGCCTTGAGCGCGTCCAGCATCTCGCAATGTTCTTCCTCGCTTGTACGCATGGCATATAAGGGCGGGACTTCCAGGTAAGGCGGGTCGGCGTAGATCAGGGTATGCTTGGCCGCAAGTCGGTTGATAACATCGACGGCGAGCGAGTTCTCTATCTGCACCCCGCGTAGCCTTTCTGCTACGGCGAGGATCCGCTCTGGCAGATCCCGCCAAACATGAACGACAATCTTGCCCTGCGCTCCGCAACCTTCGTTCTTCCAGCCGCTAGAGGTGTTCAGGCGAGTCCCGAACGCTTGCCAACATCGGACAAGGAACCGACGTGCATCCTCCAGTTCGTCACCAGTCATTTCATAACTGGCGCAGTACTCCTCCCGGCTCCACGGTGTCATGTAAATGAGGTCCGTCAGCTCTTGCGGCCGCTCGCGCAAGACGCGAAACAGGTTAATCACGTCGCCGTTCAAATCGTTGACCGTTTCGATCTTGGATCGTTCCTTCTTGAATAGCACGGCACCTGACCCGAAGTAAGGCTCGACGTAGTGAACATGATCTGGCATGTGAGAGATGATCCAGTCAGCGATGTTCCACTTACTGCCTGGATAACGAAGGACGGGTGGTTTCACGGCACTATCCCCACAATGTAGTCAACCTGACCCTGTACGTTCGGTATCCACGTCTGGTAAGGGTTCTCGCAATACTCAGGGTTCACAAACTCCTCGGCCCGTTGCGCCGAACCCCACCGCTTGAGCGTGTTGTCAAACCAAAACGCCACGCTCTGTTCCCATGATCCAAACGACATACCCGGCCCTAGCCCCCACGCGTTGAACGCGGGGCACACACGGCCCTTCGTGCTTTCCGCTTGCGCAATAGCGGGGCAGAGCGCGAAGTTGACTCCAGTCCTGTCGGCGTGACTGACGATGAGTTCCCCGAGCCCCGCCATCGGTGAACCCACAAGGTAGATATTCACCTGTCCGACACGGCGAGTCTTGCGCTCCGACGCAATCGCCTGGTCAAGCAACCACGTTATCCTCTTAGCGTCCATCTCGGGCGTGTTGCCGCCGGAGGTAG
>JAFCZZ010000011.1 GCA_019314085.1 Deltaproteobacteria bacterium
CAGCGGCGGTGGCGCGGTGAGCAAGAAGGGAATACGCATCATCGAGGCGATGCTGCGCGTTGACAAGGTCACCGAGGCAGCGGCATCGTTTTATGACAGCACCGACGATGCTCCCGTGGCCGAGCATCTGTTTCGATACTGGGTTGTCACCGAGTGCTCCACCGGCCGCCTGACGGTTCAGCCGGTGCCGGCTGGGAACTTTGGAGTGCTAGCGGACCCGCCTGGCCCGCAACATGGCTGCGCTCAGGGCCATGATCAGGATCGGGTTAGGTAGCAGCTTCCGGGCGGGCCCGAGCCGGGTGAGCGCTGCGGCGCGGCGGTTGGGTGTGGCGTCGCGGAAGCCTGTCGGCACCCGTGTCGCCCGCACCAGATCTCGCTCCTGCTCCTCCTGCATCATGGCCTCGGCCTCGCTCATGCCGCCCTCAGGTTCGCTGGCTTGCTGCAGCAGCCGCCCCCCCCGCTCCCATTGCTCGAGCACCGCTGGCACCTCAGACTCGGGCAAAAGCGCCGCCAGCTCTTGCTCCTGGGCCTGGGGGCACGGGATCCGGTAGGCCGCCATGGCTTCGAGGTAGTCGAGCCGCTCAGCCCAGTTCTTGCGCCGGTACCAGGCGTCCGGTTTTCCCTCTTCATGCAGGTGGCGGGCTAGGCGGCGAGCCACACACTCGGAGTGAGCGCCGGTGGCCGCCGCAAACTCACGGGCAAACTCGGGCGTGTGCCGGATGTTGCCCTGCCGAACGCGAAACAGCCCCTTGTACTTGTCCCCCTCGCGTCCGAGCGGGGCCCCGGCGGTGCAGAGCGAAAACAGTTGCAAGATGGGATCGGCACCGGCCTCTTTGCCAAACAGCTTCTTGACCAGCGCCATGAAGTGGGGGCTGAGGTATTTGCTGTGCTCCGCGGCGCGCGAGCTGAGCTGCTCGCTTTGTTCTCCGCCCCGCTCGAGCACTTTTTTGGAGATCTCGGCGCTGACCGCTCGGCCCTTGCGAGCCTTGCGCTCGGCGGCGTAGGAGAAATCGCTCACCTTCCCGGCAGTGAGCGTGCTCGTCAGCCGTTGTAGCTCGTTTTCTAGCGCGGCCCCGCTCAGCTCTTTGAGCTCGGGCTCGATCTCTTCGTCGCCGGCGACCATCTCATACTGGCAGAGCAAGCTCAGAAACTTACCAAGCTCCTTGCGGCTGAGCCCATCAAATCGCGCCGTCCGGTCGGCGGGGGGCTGCCCCACCCAGACCTGCAACCAGTCCAGTAGCTCCCCCCGATCCCGCTCGCTCAGGTCCCCCAGAGGATCGGTGCTGCGGTACCACTTGGGGATGTCCAGCGGCTCGCCCGTGGCTACCCGGGTCTCGCCCGTCTCGCGGTACTGCCACGCCGTCTGCTGAAACCAGCTTATGATGGCGCCGTCAATGTGAGTGCGCAGCACCGCCGGCCTCGAGCCTGACCGCAGCCGCGTCTCGCTCGGCGGGGCATTGGTAGGCAGCCATCCGCCGTTGCGCCTGCGGAGCACCTCATCGGTCTCGAGCGTCACCAATGCCGCCGTGCGCACCCATTGGCTGAGCGCGGCGGCAGCGGTGGGTCCGAACTTCTCATCGACCATCCAGCGGTCGTATAGGGCCACTAGCTCCAGGCAGAGCTGCTCGGAGCATAGTGGATCGCCTAGCGGACCCAACAGCTGGCTCGGGCTCATGATGGGCATGGCGGGAAAATCTGGGTTTGGGGTATAGCCGAAGCTCTCGGAGTGCATTCTGCCCCCCGCGCCCTCCCACCAGGGAAGGCCAGTGCGTTTGCCGACGTAGGCATGGCTCAGCAAGCCTGTGGAGCCACGCTGCAGCCAGGTCCTCGCCCGACCCTTGCTCTCGCCCCAATTGGAGCTGTAGGTCTCGCGCACTAGCGCGGGGGCCTGCTGTTGGGCGGCCTCATGGATTGGCTGCAGCAGCACTTCGCCGGGCGGCGGCACGGGGGCCTGCCCGAGCCCCACTAGCCCGCGCTTTGTGGGTTTGGTCCCTGCCCCCTCTCCGATTACCCCCGCAATCGCCACAGCTTCATGCTCTGGCGCCTCTAAGTCAATCTCGTGCTCCGGCGCCTCGGCTGCCCCTGCCGGCTCTGAGGGCGCCATAGCGGCCTCGATGGTCCGCGAGGGTCTTGGGGCCGCCGCCTGGCTGCCCGGCGCCGGGGCTCTACCACTGGCAGCGGGCATCAGGCTTCTGCTGCGGGGATCTCGGACCTCCAGATAGTGGCCGGTGTACGCTAGGCTCGAGTGGCCCATCGTGGCCTGGATGGTGGAGATGTCCACGCCCCGATCCCGGGCGTTGAGCGCGGCCAAGTGCCGGAGCCCGTGGGGGTGCATCTTCGTGTACCCGGCGCTGTCCTTGTCATGCCCGGCGAAGGTGGCGCGGCGGTGCAGCATGCGGGCCAGTCCGCTCGGCGACAGCCCGCTCAGCTCCTCGGCTCGCTGCAGCCCGGTCTCGTTCCGTCCCCAGAGCTTGAGCGGAGGGAATAGGGGCGCATCGGCCTCGGTGAGTAGATCGGTCAGCGAACCGGGCTTGCTGCGAGCCGCTCGCCCGCTCAGCTCGGCTTGAAACTCACCGATGGCCGCCATGGCTGGGGCCGGAACTACGAAGGTGCGCGTCTTGTCACCTTAGCCCACGATCGTGAGCAGGACGGGGGCGGAGTGCAGCTGCCCGCGTCGAATCGACTGCAACTCCTCGGCGCGCACGCCGGTCAGCAGCATGAACAACAAGATGGCCCGATCGCGCAGAGCCATGAGCGTGGCCACGCCGCTGGCCGCCGAGCTGACGTCCGCTCCACTGGCGGCGGAGGCGGCCGCGGCCGCGGCCTGCTTTCCATGGCTGCGCCGGAAAGTGGTGGCGAGCACCTGTACAAATAGCTCCATGTCCGGGGTCTTGATCTCCCGGCTGAGCTGCTTGCGCGTGCGAGAGATGCGGGAGGCTCGCCGTCTCGGCTCATTCCAGATGTTGTGGGCGAGCAGCGCGTCGGCGGGCCCGACGTTCTCTCCAGTGGCAGAGCGCAGGTGCTCCCAGAACGAGCACAGCACGCTTAACCGAGATGCGACCGTGCTTGACCGCTCAGCGCCCCGGGCCTGGGTGTGCGGATTGGTGAAGTACTGAAACAGCTCAGGATCCACGCGGTAGTCAAGCTGCGCTCTGGAAGGAGAAACCTCATCGACGTGCACCGATTCGGAGCGGATTTGCTCCACCGTGGGAGTCCGCCGAACTATCCCGTGCTCGGTCAAGCAGGCCAGGTGAAGGTCTAAGCCGGTGGGGGGTTGGCGCCCGTGCTGCTCGGCGAACGCTGCAGCAGTGTCTCCGCGCAGATCGCCTTGTTCGATCTCGAGTACCGAGAGCGACTCGGAGCGGCCCGCTGCGGTGAAGGTGACGTTTACGCCAAACCCCGCGGACAGTAGCTTGCGCCGCAGCTCGGAGCAGCGAATGCCAGGGGACAGTTTGACTGCCCGGTAGATGGTCAGGTCCAGGGTTCGGTCGGGATCTTGCGACAGCCTGAGCTCGTCAAGCCCCAGCTTGCGTTCGGTGAGCCACTGGGCGTAGGCGTGCGCCTCGGCGCGCCGCACCAGATCGGGGGTTGGGTAGTGCTGCCTCTCGGCCCAGTACCAGTCCCAAAACTCCAGCAGCGCAAAGGCGTAGCTGCGCCGAGTGTGCTCGTTCTGTTTTGAGCCGAGAAATCCCAGCAGCGCCTCGGAGTACCGCTCACCGCGAGCTTGTCGGCTCCAGGCCTGGGTGAGAAGTTTGAGTTTGATCCCTGCCCTGGAAAGCTTGTTGTCCGGGGAGCTGATGTCGATCGCCGTGGCCACGGGGCCAGTCTACCTAATTTTCCCTGGACGCGGGAGCGTTTCCGTGCCCGCTCGGTACCGACCCGTCGGAGGCCTAGTGGTTCTTGTCCGGCCCCCTCTCGGCCGGCTGAGGCGGCTGCGACTCCCCAGGCTCGTCGCCCGAGTGCTCGCTTCTCCAGCTCGGGGCATCTCCGAGCCCGCAACTTGCCCGAGTCGCGGGGCCCCTAGTCATCTCCCTCGCCGTCTTCTTTGACATCGACCCATCCCATCCAGAAGCGAAATAGCTCGGGGCCGTGCTCGTCCTCGAGCATTATGAAGAACACGGGTCGGTGGAGATACGCCAAGACCCACTCTCCAATCTTAGGGTGGGTCTTGGACACCCACTGCGCCACGCATCTTGCGCTGCGCGTCGTCTTGAGCACTGACGCATTTGCGGAGAGGTGCGGAGCGGATTGTACGCGCGCGCCCCTGAGGTCATTGGACCCGCACAGCGCATCGTATAGCTCCTGGTGATGCCGCAGATACCTGGCGCGGATGATGGGTCGTTGGTTGCGGCGCGCCCAGCGTGAGATGTAATTCTCTAGCGTGACCACGGCGGATTCTATCTGTGCCCACCGAGAGTCAGATGGCGTAGCGTCGCGCTCAGGCGCGATTCCTGGCAGTTCGGCGGCAAAGTGGCGCAGTGCTTTGCCGTACGACGAGTGGTGCAGATACCGCAAGGCTCTCGCCTCCATCTGTCGTATGCGCTCCCTGCTCCTGGGATGACCGTTTGCTTTGGGTAGTGCCCGGCCGACCTCTGCCAGCTCCATTGGTCCGTCGGCATTGCCGATCCCAAAGCGCCGCCGCAGCACCTCGGCATGCTCCTTCGGCAGTAGGTCGAGCGCCTTGCGCACGGCATCCGCTGCCTGGGATGACTGAACCTCGTCCTCCGGGCTCGTGGCCGGCTCCGGCAACAGCGCTGCCACGGCTGCGGGAGGGAGTAGCTGCTCGGCGCCCACCTCAGTGATGATTTCCGGGACCGTCACCGCCAGCACTGCCCCGGGCCACAACTCAGCTGCGTCGCAGCCATAGAATTTGGCAATCTTTTGAGCGCTTGGCTTCCACGCGATCGTCTCCTTTTTCAGGTGATTGTTCAGCGGTGACACCCGGAGACTCTCGAACCCCCCGTAAGCCCCCGTGGTAACACCGATGCGTTGCGCCAATTGACGCTGGGTGAGGTTTAGCTTTAGCCGGCGCGACTTGAGGTGGTTGTTGCGCAACCGTAGCGACAGCTCGAAGTCCTTGACGTCAGGCATGGCTCAGGTGCCCTCCGGTTCGCCATCGGCCCCTTCAGCAGCAGGCGGGTCGTCTTCGGATTCGGCGTCGATCGGAGGTTGGTCGTCGTTTCTGATGAACTTGTCGTGCCGCTCCCTGAGTTCTTGGGCGAGAAAAGAAAGCTGACCGCAGTTGCTAATGACGAGATCTATCAGTTCTTCTAAGTCCTCGGCGTCGGTGAACTGAATCCATTTGACCTGGGCCTGGACAGCACACGCCACCGCATCGATCTTTTGCGCGGCCTCGCGCTTCCACTTGTAAAAGTCTAGCTGCCGCCGCTTCTCGTCGAGGTGGGCAGTGGCTCTCTGGAGTGCTTTTTCACTGATTTTTTTTTCTGTCATGGCGACCTCGAGCCCATGGTTTTGAGCAGCGAGCGCCAGACGGCAACCGGGGCTCCATGGCGACTCTTTCGTTTGGTCGTGCGGAACCGTCCGGTGCGCTCGATGATGTGACACTCGACCGCCCGCTTCAGCACTGAGCCCAGCGCGCGCGAGTCTGCTGGGGGCTTTAGCTCGGTGTCCCATATCTCATCGGCGGTGAAGTAGCGCCTTCGCTGGGCCACCTGCAGTACGGCGCGTTCGGCAAGTCCGGCCCACCCGGCGCTGACGCCAAAAGCGGTTACGTCGGCGCTTGAGCTCGGCGGCCGGCCAGAGGCCGAGAGGCCGCTGGACTCACCAAATAACGGCAGCTGTCGTTTGTCATCATCCATTGTTGCGCCTGTGAGTGGGTCGACAGGGGGTAGCTTCTCGATGGCTCTCTTCACCACCAGCCAGCAATAAATCCGGCCAGAATTAATCCAATGCTGAGGCCCACAAATAGGCCGCAGCCAAAGTCGCCGCCAGATGGCTCTGCCGCCAGGCGCCTCATCCCGTCTGCCTCACAGCCATGTCTCGCAGAGAGTGGGGTCGTCTGTGGGATCTCTGCCGACGCAGACCCGTTCGCTGGGGATGAGTTCTCTGGCCTCGTTCAGCGATTCTGCGAGGCGTGGCACGACGTCGGCATAGAGCTTCCCGTCGCCCTGCGTAAGCCACCGACGAACGACGAAGTGTCGAGGGTAGTCCAAGGGGTGTTCGTAGATGGCGAAGACGCTGAGAGAGTCTTCGTACCCCTCGAGCCCGGGCCACTCAGCTGTGGGCTTTGATGGCGTCACCATTGGGAGGCTCCTGGGGTGGCGGCGGGGGTTTGCATGTTCCAAAATTGGGACATAAGCTCAACTTCCAGGCGGCGCTGCACGACGGGGATGCCTCCCGGGCATTTTTCGCACACTGCGATGCCGTCTTTCATGCCGCCGCTGATGTCTAGATCGATGTAGACCGCGCACAGATCGGCGGCTGGGTACCACGCCTGGGCCGCCGCCATACCGCTTGCGCGCAGCTCCTCGTCCAGATCGTTCCACACCTGGGTGTAGAGCAGGTGGCTTGCGAACGGCGCCTCGCCACGCTGCAGGCTGTCGAGCATGCACAGTCGCGCATAGCGGATGTTTCGCTCGAAGTCGCCGCTCAGGGGGCTCTCGATGATGACTCTCTTCATGGTTCCTTTGGGGCGTTATCGGGCGGTTCTTTCGACGAACTTTCGGTTTAGCTGTACTCGCTTGGCGAGCTGTTTGCGGCTTAGGGCTCTGAGTCGCCACGTACGCAGATAGAAGCGTCGCTCCCAGTCGTTGAACCATCCACGCCCATGCCCGTGCTCGATGGCTTCCACGTTGAGCGCCCTGACCTCGTTGGTTCGCACGCGGCGCAGCGCGTCGAATATTTTGTGAGACGGTAGCATGAGGAATTGGCTGACGCAGACGTTGCCCACTTCGGTGCTGGCGCCGTTATGGCGGTTGTCGATTACGCAGATCTCGACAATCGGATGGTGGGTGCACAGGCACGTCTTCGGCGCCTTTGGATCGACGAGGTAGACTTCGCTCAGGACCCATTCGCGTCTCGCCAGCTCCCAAGAGTCGCTGTTGCTGCGCGCGATGATCTCGGCTGCGAGGATCTCTCGCTTGGTAGGCATCTATGCGCCTCCGCCCTCGCTGTCCTCATACCAGTCGCAGCTAATGGGGCGCTCGCGCCCGAAGCGGCGATACCAATGCCCCGGCCCATCATCGGTCCAGAATTGGGCCACCTGTCGAGGCACACTGTTCATGGTCGGCCCCGCCGGGCAGCACGCTACGTTGGGCGGATCCCCGTAGTGGATGGAACCGTCTTTCACCCGGTCGGTCAGTGAAGGCTCACCGTACAGGGCGCGGCGCGACTGAGACCAGCTCATGCACACCAGAAACTGGTGCTGGCATCTCTGGCACATGATGAGGAGCAGCACCACCTCGGAGGCGTAGATGTTGGCGCAGTCCCTCGGTTCAAACTTGCCGTAGCGAGGCACCCCGTGCTCGTCAAACCAGCTCGGCTTGTCCTCGATGCGACTCCGGATGTCGGCGTAGTCGTGGTGCACTATTGCTCCAGGTCGGGGGCGAGCCGTATCGTAAGGGGCCCGTGAATGCGCCAATAGCACTCGGGCGGCGGCTTGGTGGGGAATGGCTGGTTGGGCCCCCGCAGCACCAGCATCCCAGAACAGCTCGGCGAGTAGGGGTTACAGGTGTAGGTGTCTCCCATTGAGCCGATTTTTACGTGCAGGAAGTGGCACTCGCTGCAGTTATTGATCTCTCTCGTGGTTGCCATGTCAGTGCTGTCTCCTAGGCGTTGCTGCCGGCTAGTTCTTCGACGGAGCCCACTGTGCCTGTTCCTTGCCTGTAACGTAGTCGAACCCGAGGCAGTACCAGATGGATTCACGGAGATCTCCGTGGCACCCCCCACTAGGGCACAGATCCTTGCGGATGAGGACGCACAGCTCGCACGTCTTGGCGTGGCCCCAGCCACCATCGGAACAGATGCTGGCATACTCGTACCGCTGACCGGGCAAGACCTCTTCCCCGCATTCGCAGCAGCGGTGAGCAACCCGCGCCCTCCGCGTCTGCGCCTCATAAACGTCGGCGGCGACGCCGTCACACCCGCCGCCGCATGCGCAGCTATCCATGGCGCAGCTCCGTTGTGGGTGCCGGGCAGCGGGTGACGCACAGGCTGGGCCTCTCAGCCATCTTCCCCCTCGTCCTCCTTCGCGCTCCCCCTAGCCTCCCCGCTAGGGAGCGTCTCGGGCGGCTCCGACTCCGGGGGCGCCTCTGTCTTTTTTCCGAAGGCCAGCTCGTAGCGGTCACTGTAGACCTGGTAGCTTACGAACCGCGGCCGAATCCAATGTCCTTTGACTCCCATGTCTCAGCTAGCTAGCTTTCTTAGATCTCTCGGTTTGTGGGTTTCCAGTGGCGCGACGCGAAGAACGTCGCGCAACGCGTTCACGAAGTACATGTAATCGAGCTTGTTGGAGTATAAGACGCGGCACCTTGGGCACCTCGCGCGCCCCCCGTAAGACTCCTCCTGTCTGCCACACCAGATGCACGGCGTGACGCACCTTAGCTGGGTGTCTTTCGCCATCAGTTGGTCTCCCGAGCGAATACGTCCGTGGCAGAGACCCATCCAGAGCCTACTGCCCGCGCGAGCGCCCTGAGTGAGGTCCCATCGCGTTGCCCAAGATAGCCCGCCGTCTCCCTGTGCAGTGCGTCAAAAGTCTCCCTCTCTACCGCCGCCTCGATGCACTGATGGATCAGCCTCTGCGGGAGCGCAGCGCAAATAGTGTTACGAAAAGCCCGACTCTTTCCGTCGTTCAACTGCAGGGATCGCCATCTGTTCCCCGTGTGCCTGCCAGGGGCGCCCTTGTGGCTCTTCCGGTAGAGTCGGCTCACAGTTAAGCCGGTAGTAAGATCTACAAACGTCGCCTCGAACAACCAGAAGCCCAGCCCCTCTCCATGTAGCTCAGCATCACACTCAGCGGACCCCCATTGCCTCAGAAGCATGGATGCCCCGTTGACCGTTACACCGCATCCAGCTGTCTGGCCTCGCTGGTTATGTGGGAGTGACCAGCGGTAGAAAAACTTCCCCCCCATCACCGCCGCTTCGGCTGTTGCGCGCCTCTCAACGGCGCTGTAGTCGCGGCCTGTTTGGTGGGTTCCAGCCATGAGCGGATATTACCGCGCGGGCAACAGAAGTCAACCAGTTGTTGACATGAGGGTAAACATGATGGCAGATTCTCCAGTGATGGCTAAGCTAAACCGCCGCAAGAACAAGCGCGCCACTCCCGCGAGTCGGGCAAAGGTGCTGAAGGTGGCCCTAAAAAAGAAAGGGTGGAAGCAGTGCCACGTGGCCAAGGCGATGAAGGTCTCGCCCCCAACGGTCTCTCGCTGGTTCACCGGAAAGCGGGCACCGGATCGAGATCATATCGCCGATCTATGCGAGCTGCTCGACATCCGCCCGGAGCTTTTACTGTGACCGGAACCGAGCGCGCCGTGCGTTATCCGACCTCGGCGGACACGCTCCAAGAGTTGGAACGTGTCGTCGCATCGTGCCCTGGTTGGGCCCAGGACAAGTTTGTGGTGACCTATCAGGGCACCGATCTGAACTTCGCCCAAGCCTCGCGCATCGTGAATCCTCCATCAGTGTCGCGCTCCAGCCAACGGTAGCCATGTCCGTTCGGGTGACCGGTAGGGTCATCAGCGTCAAGCCGCTCGAAGACGGCACTCGGTTCTCGGTGACCGTCGGGCCGCCGCCAGAGCTGTTCTGGTTCGAGACGCGCCGCCCGCCACGTCTTGGTGCGCGGGTACGGGTCACCGGTTCGGTGCGCACCAAGCAGGAACTCGGCGGCGCTGCCGGTGGCTCGGTCAGTGTGCTGTCCTCTGCCCGCTGGAAAGCCGTGGACCACTCGCACCCGGCAAGGCCCGTTCCCCAGACGTGGCTGCGTCGCGTTCAAGAGGTGATGGGCCGGCCTTTGTACCGGTACCAGGTTGAAGGGGCCGGTTGGATTTGCTCACGCCTGTCGCAGCGTCGCGGAGCCATCTTGGGTGACGACCCGGGGCTCGGCAAGACGGCCCAGGCGGTAGCGGCCGCCGTTGCCCTTGGGCGCTACCCCGTGGTGGTTGTGTGCCCGGCCAGTCTGAAGCAGCACTGGGTGCGGGAGTTTGCCGAAGCGCGTGAGCCGCCGGTGATGTTCGTGGCCGAAGGCCGCTATGGGCCCATGGGGCCGGGGCAGGTGTTCATTTTGAACTACGAGCTTCTGTGGCCGCGAGAAAAGCAGCTCCTCGAGCTCAAGCCAAGTTTGTACATCTTCGACGAGGCGCAGTACTTGAAGGAGCCTGAGGCGCGCGGCAAGCACCGCGCTGCAGTGGCGACCCGGCTCGTGCGTCACACCGGCGGCGCGCTGGAGCTAACCGGCACCCCCATCATGAACCGCCCCGCTGAGCTGTGGCGGCTGCTGCACTTGAGCGAGCCCAACCGTTGGCCTTCTTTCGAAGAGTACCGCGACCGGTACCTGACACCCAAGAAGGGCAAAGAGGTGGGGCGGCATGTCCGCACCAAGGCGGGACGGATCGAGCGGCTCGACGAGCTACAGGCCACGGTGGCTCCGGCCATGTTGCGGCGACTGAAGATGCAGGTGCTGCCGGAGCTTCCGCCCAAGCATCGTCGCAGCTTGCTGGTCGATCTCGGCCAGCAGTACATGACCCACTACCGGGTGGCCGAACACAACGTGATTAAATGGCTCAGCGCCATGGGGCAAGACGCCAGGGCGGTGCGCGCTGCGCGGGCCGAGGGCTTGGTGCGACTGACGATGCTGCGCCACATCGCCGCCGTCGGCAAACTCGCCCATGCGGTGCCCAGCTATCTCGGCCGTTGGTATGGGCAGCCCAACCCCGAGCCGCTGGTGATCTTCGCCTACCACCGCGACGTCATCGTGGGCCTGTGGAACATCTGTCGGCAGCTGCGCTCGCGCGTTGCCGGCATCGGTGGTGGCGAGGGCATGGCCAAGCGGCAGCGGCAGATCGATTCGTTCCAGAATGGTGAGGCCGACGCGTTCATTGCTCCGATCGCCAGCGCTGGGGTCGGCCTGAACCTGCAGCGGTCAAACGAGGCGCTGTTCGTGGAACGGATCTGGACGCCAAGTGGCATGGTGCAGGCCGAGGATCGCATCCACCGGCTAGGGCAGCAGCGCCCCTGCACCATCACCTATCTCGACGCCCGGGGCACCGTGGACGAGTACATTGCCACGGTGCTCGAGCAGAAGCAGGCGCTCATTGCGGCGACCGTCGACTCCAGCGATCCGGTGACCGAATCTGTCGAGACGGCCAACCAGGTCATGGCCGGGCTGCGTGACGACGAGTGAACGCTGTCTTGGGACCGTGCACCGGCGGACCTGCGGGTTGTCACAGTTGCTTGGCCTCGTTGAGACCGCGCTCAAAAGCCGCCTTTACTTGGGCGGGCATGCTGCCCCAGTCGGTTGGATGCCGCCCCGGTAGCTGCGGATCGGACACCACCGAGGCCCACTCAACGGCGGGGGGTTTGCCCACCTCGTCGCCGAGCTCATCCAGGGCTGTCCCCAGTGCGCAGGCTGCGTCGTCGGCTGCTAGTTCGTACCTGTCGGCCTGCGGCTGTCCTTCGAGCTTTACCTCAACCGAAAATATCGTCTGCTTTGCCATGTGTCTCCCGTTACTTGTTGCGTTCTTTGTCGATAGCTCGACCGAGACTTTTGCGGCCCCGGTCGAGTGTTTTTTGTAGCTGTCTTGCGGCTACTCTGGCCTCGTCGTCGTGCCCGCAGTAGCGGCAGCGATGAAAGCCGCGCCGGCTTTTGTACCAGCCCTTTTTCCCGCACACTGGGCATGCCCTTAGCTTGGATGTCATGTGTCCACCTCTGCGCTTGGTAGTCGCGGTCAACTTTTCTTCGTCGCGGCGGCCTCTAGTGGAGGGGCGAGGGCGAGGCTGCGGCCGGCCACTCGCCCGGCCAGATGCCCGGAGAGGTTTTGCCGAAAGCCCTCCGGCGGTTCGCCGTAGCCCGGTCCAGTGGCGAGAGTGCGGCAGTAGCGAACGACCCGCTGCTCGTAATTCTCTAGCCGCACCAGGGCCCGCTCGTTGCGTCCGACGACAGCTCGTTGTTGCTGCTCCTTGGCGCGGCGCAGCCGCAACACGATCTCGAGCACGGCTCCGATCCGGAAACTCGTGCCCCACTGCGTTGCCTCTACTCGGCTCCAGCCGGCTCGGACCCGGCGCTGAGCGGCTACCGCTGCCCGAGCGAGCCGCTCAATCTCACGGCGCAGGTAGGTGTAGAGCTGGCGCACCACGGCCACGTCCTGGCGGTGGCCGATGAGGATGAGGCGAGCTTTACCGTGCCCCATAACCGACAGCGCTACCAGGCGGCAGTAGTTCAACTTGGCTAGCTCGGCGCCGAGGGTGAGCTTCCACAGCACGGGCTTGCCGATGACATCCAGCGGGTCGGCATCTCGGAGCGAGTTGCCGTTCTGTCCGTCCCGCAGCTGGTCGACTTCGGCCTGCTCGATCCGATGCTTTTCCATCAGGCCGGCGGCAGCGGCGGCGGCAGCGGCGGCCTCGTGGACGGTGGCCCCTTTGCCGACGCTGAGCGCCAGCAGCTTAGCAATCTTATCGAGGATTGTGTCCCGGTCCGTCACCGTGTCCTCCGCTTGAACAGCCGGGCAGTGGCTTGGGCTCGGGCGGGCACGAACGTGGCGCCGAGCTTCAGTGCCCGCCTCCGCCGCACGAACGATAGGATGTCGTAGTGCGGGTGGACGCTGCTGGGCTGAAACCACGCTCGCTTGTGTCCGATCTGTACCGCTAGCCGGTGCAGCGGCTCGAGGTTTTCGCTGTCGGTGGTGAGGTGACAGCTGAGCTGTTGCCCTCCCCATCGACGCCACTCGTCAACCATGATCATAGGGTCACCTCAGCTCGATTCGGAAGTCTCGTCCCCTTCGTTGAGTCCTTGCGCGGCAGTGCAAGCGGGGCAGGCCCACCAGGCTTGCGTCTGGGTCGTCATCCAGTCCAGCAGGTCCTCATCATTGGTGGCTCGCCGCTCGCAGAACTTGCAGGTCAGCTCGCCGTGCTCTTCGCGCAGCTCATCGTTCAGCGCCTGTTTCAGTAGAGCTCCGGCCGACTCGGGCCAGCCCTGGTCGCACTGCTTCTGGATGGCGCAGAACGCCGCGTAGGCAGCGGCGCCATGGGTCACGAGCAGCATGCCAGCGATGAAGCGGGGCTTGGTCATGACGCGGGTCTTGCCGCTCAGTGCAGCTGGTTTGCGCGCCACGTAGTGGCGCACGAGCTTCTGGCAGCGTTGTGACTTCCAAGATTGCTTACCCATGGGTTCTCTCCGATTAGGGTCTGGTTTTACTCGGCGGGAGCGCGCGTGGCGCCCCCCAGGTAACCCGGCACCGCCACCCCAGCGCGTAGTAAACGCGGGCCAGCACCTTGATTCCGATGTCGTGCCGGTCATCCAGCAGTCGGCGGCACTGCTTCTTGGTGATGCCGGACAGGCGGCGCAGTTTCTTTTTGCTGATCCCGTGAACGCGCATCAGCTTTTGGATGTCGCACTGCACATCGACCCGCAGCCGCTCGGCGACGAACACGAGTTTCTCGGCCTTGTTTCTCGGCCCCAGCCCCTTCGCGATCCTGCTCATTTTCTCGCCTCTCGTTTTCGCACCAGTCGGACGTCGTGTGCGCGTTTCATACGACAGTGATCCTTCCTCGGGGGCCCGGCCCCCAGCTGAACCAGCCGTAGTCGGCCGCGTCAGTGGTCGTCAACCCCATCTTCTTGCGACACTTGGGGCACCGCATCGAGGCCACGGAGCGTGGCCGGGTGCGCTTCGCGTCACATGTTTTGCAGGTGAACACGTGGCAGAACGATGGCCGCCGGCTCAGCACAAGCACATCCGCGGGGTTGTGCTGCCAAAAGTCGCGACGCTTGGCCGAGGCGAGAAAACCCAGCCGCAGCAGGGCGTGGACTGAGCCGCTTGTCTTTTTTACAACCTCGATCGACACTTGCGCGAACCGCAGCGCTAGTTTGTAGGGCGGGTTCATGACGACCATGTCCGCGCTCAGCGTCCATGGTGACTTCAGAAAGTCGGCGCAGCGCACCTGGTGTCGCACTCGCGCCACTCGTGCTCGATAGGGGTTGAGCTCGATGCCCCGCAGATTGTGGGAGCCGAATCGGCCGCTGTCTTGCAGCGCGTTCAAGATGGCGCCCTTGCCGCAGCCGGGTTCTAGGATTGTTCCGCCCCCTTGGCCGTAGTGGTAGGGGGACAGGTGGTTGATCAGCGCCTCTACCGCCCAGGCGGGCGTTTCGTAGAAGTCGTCTTTGTGGCGGACGACGGATCTGCCGGTGGCGCTCACGTTTTTTCGCCCAGTCGACTTAGGTCGCAGCTCGAGCAGCGTCCTGACGCGGTCGGTAGCCCCGCCCGTCGCAGCTGGTCGTGGCGGGCTTGGATGTCTACGGCTTCAGCCGTCGAGTAGTGCGCTCTAGCCACGTCCTGCTCGCGGCGCGGCTCCAGCCAGAGTATCACCACACCATCCGCCAACACGGCCTCGGGGAGCCATCCCCTGACCCGCAGGTGGTCTGCGTCGGTCACGGGGACCCCTTCGCGGCGATTGCTAACTCGATTGGGACAAGCTCAATCTTGAAAACGCTCCGCCACTCCCCGTGCTCATCGGTGGTGTCCGGGTAACAGCTCGCCACTCGAAACCCTGCTGGCCCCATCCTTCCGGTCTCGCGGTTCATCGTGACCACCACTACCTCCCTCGCGGCATCCGACAACGCGGTCTGCCCTCGCAATTGGCCCACCGTGCACTGCTTTTTTTCTGGCATACCGGTGATCGACGTGCCGAACTCCGAGTTGCTGATGCCCACTACGGCGTCGGTTCGTTCCGAGTCGACTACCACGCTACCTGGAGCCAAGCGGTCGTCGCATTTAATCGGGATGCCTTCGTAGTCCGTCCCCCCATACCCAGCCAGCATGTCAGAATGAACCACGATGCGGGCTGGCTTGTGCCTGCGATGCCATGTATGCGCTACCGCGATTTTGAACCTGGTCTCGACGTCCATCTTGTCCTCCCTGCACGATCGTCTGCTGCCCCTCACTTCTGTAGCTCCGCCTCGCCGGCTGTCGTGAGCTCCCAACCGTAGCCGCCCCACACAATCAGCCCTTTTCTCTTGAGCGCGTGAAACGTCTGGATCCGTAGCCCTGGGCACCTGCCCCACGGTTTTACCTTGTGGAGCCATTGCAGCGTTTTGGACTGAGCCTTAGTCAGCCGAACCACCTT
>JAFCZZ010000165.1 GCA_019314085.1 Deltaproteobacteria bacterium
CTTGCCTTTCCCGTCCGGGGTGATCACGGTCTTTCCACATTTGGGCATATTCTTCTTCGCCTTCGTATACTGCTCATGCTCAAAGGCAAGGCAACACATAAGCCGTCCGCACAGGCCCGATATCTTTTCCGGGTTAAGGAGCATGTTCTGCTCCTTGGCCATCTTGATCGACACCGGAGCAAAGCTATTGAGAAAGCTGGAACAGCAGAGTTCCCTGCCGCACATACCGATCCCCCCATATAGGCGGGCCTCACTCCTTACCCAGATCTGTCTCAGTTCGATTCGAGTCTTATACTTCCTCACCAAGTCCTTCACCAGTTCCCTGAAATCAACCCTGCTTTCCGCAGTAAAGTAAAAGACCAGCTTGCTCTTGTCGAAGAGGGCTTCTACATTGACCAGCCGCATGGAAAGATTCCTCTGTTTGATCTTCTCCATGCAAAAGGACAGTGCCTCGTCCTCCGTCTTCACATTTCCCTCGTGGATCTTCATATCCTCGTCAGTGGCCTTGCGAACAACCTTCCGTAGGATGCGGGGCAATTTGTCACGGGAAAGGGCTCGAATACCGGTCGCGACAGATCCGATTGCCTGCCCAGATTCGGTATTCACAATAGCGTTGTCTCCCTCTCCCAGGACGATGCCGATGGTGTCGAATGAATACACCTTCCCCTTGTCTTTAAATCTGACACCTACAATACTCTTGGTATCGTGTTGTTCCATTTTACACCTGGTGGAAGGTCTTGAGCTGGAATGTCATGGATTCCAGTATCAATTGTCTGTTGGCGTTCTGTTCAATGGCACCCTGGGCATGCCGTATGGTTTTTATATTGTTCAGGATGTCGGCACCCGTCATTTTTTCTGAAAATTCCTTTGTGGCTTCGGCAATATCCTGGTGCGTGAGTCTGCCCACATCGTGTAGCTCTCGGTATACCAGCATATCTCTGTACCACTCCCTGAAGATATCAAGCCGCTGCACGGCGGAGTCTCTATCCTTTCCGAAGGTGTCTGCAAGGAAGATCATATCCAGGGGGACACGAGCGGCGGCGGAAAGTACTCCGGTCACCTCTTGTTTAAAGTCAAGCAACGATTCCTTGCGTATATCCAGCGCCCTGCCGATACTTCCCCCGGCCGAGGCGGCGACGGCCCGTGACACCTGTACGTCCATCGACAATGTGTCTATCAGAAAAGAGGCGACAACCTCAGCCCGCAACGGTTGAAACCGTACCTGCTGACATCGCGATATGATCGTCTGGGGGAGTTTATGGATACGAGATGTGGTCAATATCAGGATATTGAAGGAACTCGGTTCCTCAAGGGTCTTCAGAAGGGCGTTGGCCGAGGCATCATTCATTCGGTCCGCATCCGCCAGGATGAAAACCTTCTTTCTCCCCTCAAGCGGCCTGAATTGTGTCTGATTCTGGAGGTCTCTGATCTTGTCGATCTTTATGAAGATCCCTTCGGGTTCTATCATAACGATATCGGGATGGCTGCGACGGCCTGCCTTGAGGCATGAAGGACACCTGCCGCAGAAATCGGCATTGTTCTCGCGGCAATTCAGGGCCTGTGCGAAGGCCTGTGCCGTGGTCTTCTTTCCGATACCCTGTATGCCATGGAAAAGGTACGCATGCGGGACGCGTTCCCTTTTCATGGCGCTTTGGAGTACGTCTATCTGCCTGCCCTGACCATAAATATCGCAAAACGGCATAAGCCCTATCTTTCGATTAACCCCTTCAAATGGATACGCACATCACGGTGCACCACATCAATATCTCTGGATGCGTCTATGACCCTGAATCGGTCCGGTTCCTCCCGGGCCAGCGTAAGGTAGCCATCTCTGACCATCTCATGAAATCTCAGGCGTTCCCTCTCAAATCGGTCCTCACGGGGGGAATCCCCCGCCCTTCGCGCACGATCTGTTATCCTGTCGAGCCCCGTATCGGCAGGGATATCGAAGAGAAAGGTCATATCGGGGGCCAGCGATCGGGATGCAAAGGCGCACAGTGACCGTACATGCCCAATGTCCTGCCCTCTGCCATACCCCTGGTACGCGACAGTGGCGTCGGAAAAGCGATCACACAACACCACGTTTCCCTTTTCCATCGCGGGGACTATGACCTCTTCGACATGCTGGGCCCTGTCTGCTGCAAAGAGCAATAGCTCCGTCCTGCCGGATAATGCGAGCGCCGTCTTATCCAGCAGGATTTTCCTCAGCTCGCCCCCGACAGGGGTCCCCCCGGGCTCGCCCGTCATAACGCACGGTATCCCCTCTTCCTTCAGATAATCAGCGGCCTTTCTGATCTGGGTTGTCTTCCCGGAACCTTCGATCCCCTCAAATGTAACAAATAAACCCATGTTCTCCGGCCTCACAAACAAACGCCGGCCACCAACCGCTATTTGCCCTTTTCTTCAGCGGGTTCTATGGCCTCCACCGGGCAGATATCGGCACAGGCGCCGCAATCGGTACACAGCACCGGATCAATCACGTACCGGTCGTCCCCTTCACTTATCGCTGCCACAGGACACTCGTCTTCACAGCTTCCACACGCGATACACTCATCAGTAATGACATACGCCATCGTTTGCTACCCTCCAAGTAATGTAAGGATTTCTCCCCCAGACTGACACAACTTCAACAGCATAGAGCGCCTTCTTCCCCATGTTGTCGTCCCTCTTATATTCCCTCACCCCGATACAGGGATACGTCCCACTGAAGGGGATAAGTGCGATAATGAAGTCGCTTTCTACGAGAAAGCAACTTTTATCTTACTAATGCGTTAACAAAATGATCCCCCGCGGAAAAGCGCGGAGAATAATTTCCAGCTTACTAGTCCCGATAAACGGGATAAGCCCCCCTAAAGGGGATAAGTGCGATAACGAAGTCGCTTTCTACAAGAAAGCAACTTCTATCTTACTAATGCGCTAACGCGGCATATGCGAAATCATCTCTTTTGCCACGCCTCGCGCAAAACTCGCCAGATTAGGTTTGAACCACTTGTAGTCCTCCGTATCACAATGGCTTGCCTTCCACATAACCTCGCCCGTCTGCGCCGCCACCAGATCCATGGAGAAGCCAGCCTTGGCGAGCTTGTCACTCCCCTGGGTTGTATAGTTCCAGAAGTCCACATCCACAACGAGAAGGGCGTCAATGTTTAATGCCGTACCGATATATCTGCTCATATCAGGATCGGAGTAGTGTACCATCTTCAACTTTGCGAGGTACTGGGTAACGGCATCCTTGAACCTGCCGTCTCTTTCCGCCAGCTTCGTCACTTCCTCCGGTGAAACAACGGTGGAAAACCACCCCTTGCCCTTGACGATATCCACGATAAGGCCGTCGATTATGTCCCCCGCCTCTTCTGTATAGACGCCTGCATTAACCGGAAGGACGCATATCCTTTCGGGATGAAACTCATCGATGCCCGGTGCAACCCGGGAAAAGCGCAACTCCCCGCAAGCTGAAAGCATCACGCAGAGCATCCCCACAACGATCACGTTCCATACTCTCACCTGCATCGACAATCCCCCCGTACCACGCGGTTTTTTACAGCTTTGTTGCCACAAGCCAGAGACAGGCGCTCACCCCCGCAATGACATAGTTTATACCCAGCAATCCCTCCAGCTCCATCCTGGAAAACCGGGATTTCTTATCACAAAGCCCCAGACAAATCCATATATAAAACACCGGCACCAGCAGTGCCAGGCCCAACGAAGGGGTGCAACCAAGGGGTAGTGCGGCGATCAGCACCATGCCGGTCAGAATCGTTATCCCCTTCAGCAGGATCCTTGCAGGGCCCTCTCCCATCACGATGGGGATCGTTTCCCGGCCGATCAGGCGGTCGCTCTGAATATCCAGCGTGTCCGAAAGAACTGATTTTGAGAAGACAAGGACAAACACAAAGACAAAGGCCACCACCATGGAGCAGGGTATCTCCAGACTGACGCTTATCCGCGGGACCACGGCAGTCAAGGCAGCCCACGCCATAGCGGTAAAAAAGTTCTTGGAACCGGGGAGATCCTCCAGTCGTTTCCCCCACACGTTGACCGTATAGAGCGCGCCAAAGAGTGAGACCGCCCCGACCAGGATAAAGGGCGCCGGGCCCTCCATGAAGGACAGTGCCAGTGCGAGGGCAAGGGAAACTATGGCGGCTGTCATGTAAATTCCCTTGTATCGTATATAGGTCTTTTCCCTGAAGCTCCCCTTGATCCGTCCGAAACTTTTCCCCTGCAGCCTGTTGATGGTATGGATGGCATAGACGCACAATGAAGCGATAAGTATGTGTGACACATCTACCTCAAGTCCCTGGAGCAGCATACTGACCAGGGAGAGGAATCCGGCGCCAATGGCGGAGGAAAGGTCTGTGCTGACAAGGAATATCCAGAAATCGTACAGACCCCTCAGCCGTCCCGGCATCTTCCCTCTTCTGTTGTGGGTGAGATAGTCTATCACCCCCTCGGTGATCCAGTTCGGCGTGGACGCCCCCGCAGAGACACCAATATCCCTGCACTTAGCCAGATCAATGCCCTCAAGCTCTTCGGCGGTCTCGACATGGAGCGTTCGGACCCCACAGTCCTGGGATATCGCGGCAAGCCTCCGGGTATTCGCGCTGTCCTTCCCGCCCACGATGATGATTCCGTCCATCTTGGAGGCCATCTTTTTGATCTCGGTCTGTCTCTGCTCGGTTGAATCGCATATGGTATCAAAGATCATGGCCTCCGGAAATCTGCGGCTGATTTCCTGCGCCACCTCCCTGTATCTTCCCGAATCCTGCGTCGTCTGCGCAACAACGCACACCTTATCGTAGGGGGGAAGACCATCGACATCGTTTGTGTCGTTAGACCATCGACATCGTTTGTGTCGTTAATAACAACCCCCCTTCCCGAGGCATACCCCATGAGGCTGGCGACCTCAGGATGCTCTCTGTCCCCGACTATGATCACCGCATAACCGCGTGCCGCATGTTTCTTGATGATCGCCTGGACACTTGCAACACGCGGGCAGGTGGCATCTACGATCTCTATCCCCTTTTCTCTGATCCGTTCCTTTTCCTGGGGGGATATCCCATGGGCCCGTATCACCACGATACCATCCCGAATCGAATCAACACTGTCTACCGGGACAATACCCCGTTCCCTGAGCAGTTCGACTGTCTGAGGGTTGTGTATGAGGGGACCGTAGGTATAC
>JAFCZZ010000628.1 GCA_019314085.1 Deltaproteobacteria bacterium
CGTATCAAGACAAAATACCAAGCGGGAATCCTCTTTCACCCTCTCGATAATACGGGCAAGGTGTTCAAGGTTCCCCCCGAGGGCGGTCCCCTGTCCCGCCGTTGTCTCCAGGGCAATCCTCACCTTCGCCCCCGCAGTATCGGCGTGAATGGTATCGAGGGCATCTGTTATTCTGCCGATCCCCCATTCCTCGCCGCGGCCCTTATGAAAACCGGGATGGAGGACGATATAGTCGATACCGAGCTGCTCACACCGGCGGATCTCACACACCATGGCATCCAGGGATTTCCTGTATATCTCCCCGTCGGGTGAAGCCAGGTTGATCAAATAGCTGGCATGGGAGACAATCGGGGTTATACCCGTTTTTGCTCTCACCTCCCGGAACAGCTGTATTTCAGTCTTTACCAAGAGCCTCTCTTTCCATTGATTCGAACTCTTGGTAAACAGCTGGATCGTCGTGCATCCCAGTTCCTGCCCCCTGAGGAGCGCCTTCTCAAGACCGCCCGCGATGGACATATGCGCCCCGAGGAGGGGCCGCGTCAGGGTCGTCTTACCCATGTCTGTCTCCCTCTGGAGCACGCCATCACCCGCCGGATACGCGCCGGCTCAGACAATGACATAGCCGTGCGCACCTACAACTTCGGCACGGCGAAGTTGATGATATTGATGATGATAGATTGATTGTAAAGACCGATGAGGATGATTGCCACAGCCACCACAACGGTGGGGATCAGCATACTCAGGGGTGCCTCACTCACCATCGAGCCCTCCTCATGGGCATGCCCCGCCCCGGAGGCACCAAAATCGTAATAGCCTATCTCAATGATCCTGAAGAACAGGACGACATTGACCAGGCTGGAAAAGAGGAGCGCGACCACGAAGGTCCAGTTCCCGGCCATGACGGAGCCCTGAATCAGATACCACTTGCTGAAAAAACCGCAGGTGGGAGGTACGCCTATGACCGAAAGGGCCACAACAAGGAAGGCGGCCATGGTAACCGGCATTTTTTTAAATATATTATCAAAGGCCCCAATCTCGTGGTTCTTCATCTTATAGGCCAGGATACCGGCCACGGCAAAGAGGGTTGGCTATCCCCACACCTCCGACCATATAGCCGACCTCGGCTATCACGACATAGCACAGCATTCTCTTAAAGTCTCTCTGGGCCAAGGCCATCACCGCTCCGGCAAAGATGGCTATGATCCCGGCATACAACATGATCTTCGTCACGGGAAGAACATCTATGGAAAAGTACGGCCTGAAGACGGTGAACATAACCCGCAACATAATATAAACGGCAACCTTGGTCATCAGCGGTGCTATCAGGGCACTGGCGACCGAAGGGGCCTTGGCATAGGCATCGGGCAGCCACATATGCAGGGGGAAAAGAGCCATCTTGAGGGCTATCCCGACCATAAAGAAGGCGAAGGCGACCAGTATCACCTTGGAGCCGTACAGTGCGGGCAGGAGCTCGGCCAGATCGGCCATATTCAGAGAACCGGTGACCATGTAGAGGTACCCGACACCGAGCAGATAGAAACAGGCTCCGACGGTGCCCAGGATCAGGTAGCGGAAGGCGGCAAAGGGGGCCCCCTCCTCTCCCGTCGCTATCAGGGCATACCCGGACAGGGACGCTATCTCGAGAAACACATAAAGGTTGAAGACGTCACCCGTGCTGACGATCCCTACAAATCCCGTCACCTGCAGAAGAAAGAGGGTGTAAAAATAGACCGTCCGGTCAGACAGCTCCGCCTCAAGGCTCCTCTTGGAGTATATCGCCACCAGCAGAGAGGTGCCGGTGATCAGGACCAGCATCATGGCGTTCAGATGGTCGATCACGTACTCGATGCCCCACGGCGGAAGCCAACCGCCCATGTGGTAGTGGATGACCCCCTCGTGCATAACGGTGTTCAATACGAGGACCGAGCAGAGGGTAGAGGCCAGAAGGACAAGAATAACCCAGGGGTAGCACAGGTCTTTTCTCAACCAGCCAATCAGCGGCGTGGCAACTGCGGACATCAGTACTATAACAACGATCAGGACGGGGGCTTGTTCTATAATCATTTGATTGCCTTCAGTATCTCATCCTCTTCCAAGGTATGGTATTTCCGGTACATCATGATGGCGATGGCCAAGGCAACACCCAGCGTCGCTATGGAGACGACGATCGCCGTCAGCATCAGGACATGCGGCAGGGGGTTCAGGTACTGGGCGACCTGTATGGCGTGCTCACCGTGCGCGTCCGCGTGTGTCAGGATCGGCAGGGTGGCCCCCCCCTTCTTATAGGCAATGGAAACGACAAAGCGTATGACCGCCGCCTGAAAGCTATTCATCCCGATGATCTTTTTGATCAGGTTGCTCTTGGCTATCATCGCATAGAAGCCTATCATCATCA
>JAFCZZ010000166.1 GCA_019314085.1 Deltaproteobacteria bacterium
GCCTGCCGTCGCTCGCCCGCAGGATGGCGTCCCCCAGTTCTAATCCTGGCATTGGCCGGATCGACGCCAGAAAGGTCCATTGATCCGGGTAAGGTTCAAAATTCTCATCGACAAATATGGTGTGTCCCTGCTCACGGGGCTGCTTCTGCAAAGGGAGGGCGATCAGGTTGCCGAAACCGCCCTTGGGCAGGGTGTCCTGATTGGGGAAGAGGCGGTCATAGCTGGAAAGTGAAAGCTGACGGGTGCGGTCACAGGTATGGCTGATCAGTGCGGCACCGAGTCGCCGTGCCTCACGGGCAGGGACCGGATCGGCGAAGAAGATCCAGATATGCGCCCCGTTGCCGGAGCGGGATATCTCCAGCGCGGCAGGGATATTCAACCCATGGCACGATTGCATGAATGCCCGGGCATCCTCGCGCCAGTCGGCCTCATCAAAATCGGCCGCAAGAAAGCAACAGGTGTCGTCGTTCAGGAGAGGATAAACACCCACCGTGTGCTGACCGGCCAGGTGGTCGTAAATCACCTGATCGGTGACCGGCAACAACAGACGCTGGTCGCAGTCGCCGCATTTGATCCGGGGCTTGTCGCAGACTCCGGGTTTCCATTCGTTGTCACAGGCGGGAGAATAACCCGACTTGCCCCTGGCCGACTCCCACCGTAGCGGATAGACATCGGTACGCCCCCGGAAAAGACTTCGGAAGAGTGCTATTTTTTCCGTGGGGGAAGGTTGTGGGTCGAACGATTCTGATATTTCGGTTTGAGTTTCCGTTGCCGGGGTATAGCCTTCTTCCCACGGAATGCCGTGCTCGATCAGCAGGGCCTTGAGGCGCGAGTTCTCTTCCCGCAACTGTTGTATTTCATCAAACAGCACTCCCGGCGTTTGGTTATTATTCTCCAAATCCATACTCCGCCATCAGATCATCCATATCATCACCGACACCGTAACCGTAATTATGGCCCGGTCGCCGAACCTTCTCCAAGCGTTCCACAAAAGATTTCTGTAATACGGGATCGACCTTGCCTATGGCCTTCAGCGCCTGTTCAAACATACGGACCAGCGCATCGAAATAGCTCTCGTCATCCATGCCGCAGCAACCGAGAAAAGCGGTGCATTGTTCGCAGTAGAAGATCGTCAGTTCAGCCAAACCCTCAGGGTGGCCTATGGCCTTCTTATAATCGGAAATGGCCTTCTTGGCCTTGGCGACGGAGATCGCCTGATTAAAATCGGGACAGACCCAGCGGGAAATGGTGGCTTTGTGAGGTTTCAGGACGTCGTTACCCAACTCGAAGCGGGTGTGCAGAAAGGCCTGATTGTCCTTATCTGCTGAGTACAGGTTATGAATCAGCCCGGTTAACCTGTTTCGGTCCAACCCGTCCAGGCTGCGCTTGAGGTCAGTCCATGTCGGTTCGCGCTTGGTTTTTCTTGATTTGGTTGTCATCGTGTCACAAGTCCTGCCTTGAGTTTTCTACGAGTTTCGTTCTTGTCACAGCTCCTGTCATAGCGGTGTCATAGCTCGTTGTCACAGTTTGCCAAATACATAATGACGCGTTGGGTCGGTGGAACCTGCGCCAACTTCGGCAATAACTCTTTCTTCTACCATTCCCTTCAAATCTCGCTGTAGGCTGCGGCGATTGACGGACTTCATCAGTTCTCGCATTCATCAGCCTCATCTCAAGTTATCGCTAGATGACTTATTTTTCAATTGCCCTCGTCAGTTCCATAACTCTGCCAACACGGTTTTCAAAAAGCATATCCCATATATCCAGGCATCTGCCGGCAATCTGTGTATTCCGCTCACCCCGGAAGGCCTTGGCGAGCAGGGCGGATTGAAATAATTCGAGGGCTTCTACCGTTTTGCAGTTATCTTTAACCCGGAATCCGATAGTGTAAACCTCTTCATATCCTTCGCAAAAACCCATGGAATATCTCCGTTCCAAAAATCGTTGCGCTGTTTGGACGGTGTGCTTCCTCCCATCACTTCGCCGGATTTTCCCAGAGGGTTTCCCCCTGTGGCATCCATTATCCAGGATATGTTGTCAACTTGGCAATATAGGCACAAAAGAAACCAAGGTATCATCAGAGATATCTGCGATTTTTTGCTTCTTGGGATTCAAAATAGAGACTTCAGGATCACAAAGCTTATGAAGGGACCAGTTACTCACATCCCATCCCCTCCGACCAGTCGTTCCGCCTCATCGCTCCATTCAACGAGCTTTTTCCGCAGCAGTTCCTTGTCCGGCAGGTAGAGCTGATATTCCTTTGCATGGATATTGGCGTCTTTGGGCAGGGTGATCTCTACCAGGGCATCATGCTTCTTCTTGCAGAGGATTATGCCGACTGTCGGGTGTTCGTCCTCCAGTTTTACGAACCGGTCGTAGTAGTTCACATACATCTGCATCTGACCCAGGTGCTGGTGGGTCAGCTTGCCGATCTTGAGGTCGATCAATACATAGCAGTTCAATAAACGATTATAGAAAACCAGGTCGATGAAAAAGTGCTCGTCGTCAAAGGTGAAGCGCTTCTGCCGGGCCTCAAACAGAAATCCTTTCCCAAGCTCCAGAAGGAAGCGTTCGAGTTTATCGATGATAGCCGATTCAAGATCGGTTTCGGAATAACCGGCTTTTTCATCCAGACCAAGGAATTCCAGAACGTAAGGCTCTTTCAGGAAATCCTGCGGCCGTGTGACGCCTTGTCCTTCCCGGGCCAACTTACGGATGCCCTCCTTGTCCCGGCTCAAGGCCAATCGTTCGTACAGACCGGAATCAAACTGGCGCTTGAGTTCCCGCAGCGACCAGTTTTGGCTGGTTGCCTCGATTTCATAAAAGCTACGTTCCCCTTGATTCTTGATCCCCATGAGAAATACATAGTGAGACCAGCTCAAGGTGAAATGCGCAGACAGCGTCTGCATTCTTGCCGGGAGAACGGATTCCCCAGACAGTGTCCAGGTTTTTTCTGATTGGTCAGACGGTGTCTGACCTTTTCGAAGCAACGGCAAAACGCCAGACGCTGTCTGACCGATTTGCTGCCGGTAGGTCAGATAGAATTGTCGCATCAGCTTCAGATTGGTTAAAGAAAACCCCTTCCCAAACTCCGCAGTCAGGGATGCCGCCAGTTCTTTCAGGAGCGCTTCGCCATATCGGGCTCTCTTTGCCCCCTCCTGTTCATGCTCGACAATGCGGCAACCGATCTCGAAGTTGGTGAAAACCTGAATGAGATCAACGGAATGGACAGCCGCCTTGCGGGCGGAAAAAATCAGCTCCCGGATATTGTTCAGCAGCTCCTTCATTTCCCGTTACCTCCCGCTAAAAGTTCCCTCATTTCTTCGATGAGTTGCAAAATCAGAATCCTGCAAGGAGGGTCCTTTCCGGTGGATCTTTATGTTGGCCCGCCGCTCCAGGTCGGCCTGTGATGGCATACTCATGACCGGTCGCGCGTCACCGTCAGCATAGTCCCAGAAATAGTGCTCCTGCCCATTGCTGAGGATAACGAATGGAGCGCCGAGAAATTGCGCATAATCGAGGGCCTGCTCTTTGGCGGTATAGGGGTCGACAGAAAAACGCTTGGTCTCGAGAACAGCAAGCGGACGTGTACGGCAGTCCTTGAAAAGATAATCCGCCCGTCCATCCGATGACGCCTCTTCAGTGGAAACCTGGGCCTTGTTTGTGATGGTCCACCCCACTGTTTCCAGCACCTTATCAATCAAAATCCTGGCATCGGCTTCGGTACTCATGGGCTATCCCCCAAGTTGTTTTAACTTCCCCTCTTCGACCATTTTCTCGCAAAAGGAATTAAGCTGCGCTCTCGCCAACTTGAACGGCTTAGTCTTGCCGTTCTCCCAACGGTTTATCGTAGCAAAGCTCACTCCCAACTCGTGGGCCAGCTCTTCCTGGCTGATTCTCAGTTGTCTCCGAACTTCCTTTACCAATTCCGGGAATGTTTCGAAACTTTCGACCATTCTGTTAATTTCCTTTCTATACGCTTGTGTCTTACGTCACATATTGCAGGGGACCGTGCACGAGATGGCAGCGAAGGGATTGTATGACAGTTGTTATATCACGTGCAAGAGATTTTTCGAACACCGACAAGTCGACGCGAAACTAACTGTCCTACGATTATCGGCTTGACATGCTTGCGGGTGGAATCGTGTTCCCCCCTTTTCCCTCTTCCCAATATCTGCTATAAGTATCCAAGACGTGATACGAAACGCGGGCATGGGCTGATTTTGAAAGCCCCTAATGTCAATCTAACCTTTTAGTAATACGCCACTATTCATGATCGAGATACACCCTGACCGATTTTATCTGACCTCCACCGGGAGGCTGGCGCGCGACCTCACCCGGCGCTTTCGCCTGAAGTGTCTCCGTGAGGAGAGACGGGGATGGGAATCTCTGCAGGCGATGAGTCTAAAAGTCTGGCTTGAACGGACATGGTCCGAAGCGTGGCCCGAGGAGATGCCCGCCGCGGATCTCTACTGTATGAGCCTCTGGAAGGATCTGACAGAGCGGATCGTCCCCCCTTCCCCCCTGACTGTTGACACGAACCTGTGCGCCATCCTTGATGAAAACTACGGTACGATGATCCGCCACGGCCTTGACCCCACATCCGGCTTCCCTTCTACGCCCCTCGTCGAATGGAGAAGAGGGATAAGCGCGGCCTTCGCGAAGAAACTCAAATCAGGCGGTCTCTTTCATCCGTCCGGTTATCCCTCCCTCCTGCGCAGGGCCGTAAAAGATGGCAGAATAGTTCTTCCGGAGAGGATTACACTGGCAGGCTTTGAATCACCCGCCCCACTGGAGCGCGAACTGTTTGTGACGCTTGAGGAACAATCCAGGAACAATCCAATGTCGAATACATGGATCTCCCGGCGCGAAGGCCGGAGAAGATCGAGGCACTGGCCCTCCCCTCACCCGAGCAAGAGGTCACCTACCTGGTCCATCGCCTTGCCGGGGACGCCCTGACGACACCCCTGCACCGGATAGGGGTCATTGTTCCAGACATGGACCGGTACGCGAAGACGCTGGAACGCAGCCTCAGGAACGTGACGGCCGATGCCGCGCCCCACGGTCTGCACTGGTTCAACATCACAAAGGGTATCCCACTCCTTGAGACGCACCTGATGC
>JAFCZZ010000167.1 GCA_019314085.1 Deltaproteobacteria bacterium
CCGCTTCCGCATGGACACGCCTGGTTTCGGCCTGCCTGGTCAAACTGTCCGCTCAAGACCGAGTCTCTCAATCTTACGGCCCGGTCTTTTATCTCCGCCTTGACCGGTTTGAGGTGTTCAAGGAGCATGGACCACGCCTCGCAATATTGACTTACATTGGTATTCGTGCCATTCCTGCCAAACCGGAACCTCGTACAGTCCCCATGACAAAAGCCGAACCACCGGCATCCACGGCAGGCCGGGGGAACGTCTGACTTCATGGCACTGAACTCATTTCTTTTCCTGCCGTGTAGTATGGACGTAAGGTCGTCTCTTGTAATATTACCGAGATACCATTCAGGATACACAAAAAAATCACATGGATAGCAATCCCCGTTATGTTCAACCACAATATATGATTTACATTCATCCATCCAGCAGCAGGATGCCAGGGAGCCGTCCACCAGGTACATCAGGATATCTTCGAAAAGTCGTATTGACACATAGGGAAAACCATCCTCGTACCACAGGTCGAATATCCTGCAGTAAAATTCACCGAGCTCTTTACCGCCAACCGAGAAAGGCAGCACCTCCCCCGATTTTTCATCAACTTCAAAACAGGGTATGAACTGAAGGTAATTGAAGTTGTTCCGGCGCAGGAACTGGTACATCCGATCAGGCTGTGTCACATTCTTGTCATGTAGCAGGGCAAGGATAGTATCAGGGCAAGGATATTGAAATCCACGCCATGGTTGCGCATCCCGGCAATCGCATTTTCTACCGTGTGAAAGGTAGCATGACCATTGTTGTCTAGGCGGTATGCATCGTGGATATCGGCCGGTCCGTCCAGGCTGATCCCCACCAGGAAACGGTTATCACGCAGAAAGCGCAGCCAGTCGTCATCCAGCAGAATCCCATTCGTCTGGATCGAATTCTCAATCGTTTGCCCGCCGGAGGCATATCTGTTCTGCATCTCAACCGCGTCCCTGAAAAAATCAACCCCCAGTAATGTGGGCTCACCCCCCTGCCAGCAAAAAGAAACGTGCCGGGCACCAGAGCGCATAACGGTCCGTATCATGCTATCCAGGGTGTCATGATCCATAAAGGTGGATGGTTGTTCGTAGACATCGGCAACCCGCTTATAGAAACAGTACGAGCACGCGAGGTTGCAACGGTATGAGGCGGGCTTTACAAGCAGCGAAAGGGTATTCATAGTCGTCTATCCGAATCTGGAAATCCGCGGTGCGAGCGATATGGATGAGGCCCTTTACTTCCCGGGAGCAGGCGCCCCGATAAATCCCCGGGGATTTCTCTTGATCTCGCTTCTGAACGCCTCCATGGTCTTTGCCAGTTGCTCGGCCACATCGGGATGGGTATTAATGACGTTGTACGACTCTCCCGGATCCCGCTGTATGTCGTACAGCAGGGGCCACCTGTCGCCCATCTGTTCAGCGCCCATTAAATTGGGGACGGCTGCCGCGTCAAGGGCTATGGGCCAGACGTAGCGGTGCATCTTGTCAAAGTATTTCCACCTGCCGGCCCTGATTCCCTCCAGGCGGTCATAATGGAAGAAGTAGAAGGCCTCATGAGATGATGCGGTACTCTTTCCGATAAGCAGCTGTGTAATATCCTTCCCGTCGACAATCCTGTCCCGGGGCGGTGCCACACCGGCCAGGGCCAGGAGGGTTGGGTAGAGATCGATGTTCATGACCGTGCCGGGATTCACGCTTCCCCGGGGGATGCGCCCCGGCCACCGGGCGATAAAGGGGACCTTGAAGCCGCCCTCGTAACTCTGCCCCTTCCGCCCGCGGAGGGCGCCGGCGCTGCCCTCGTACCAGGGGCCGTTGTCGCTGGTGAATATCACCAGGGTGTTGTCCTCCAACCCCTTGTTCTTCAGGCATTTCAGTATCTCTCCCACGCTCCAGTCGAGCTCTTCAACCACGTCACCGAATTTTCCCGCGTCGGACCGCCTCTCAAACGTTTCGGAAGGGAACAGCGGCTGATGCGGAAAGGTGTGTGCCATGTACAGGAAGAAAGGAGCATCCGATGATTCTTCTATGAACCTCACCGCCTCCCGGGTATAGAGACCGGTGAGTTTCGCCTGGTCCTCGTCCTGACCGAGATCGGCTTCAAGCTCCGTTTCGTTGCGGTACAGGGGGAATGGTTTCATGTCGTTGCTGTAGGGAACGCCGAAGTAGTAATCGAAGCCATGACGGACGGGATTGTATTTCGGATCGGTGCTGTAATCACCCAGGTGCCATTTGCCCAGCATGCCGGTGCGGTACCCGGCGGCCTTCAACCCCTCCGCCAGGGTAATCTCCGCGGCGTCAATACCTCGGCCAACGTATTCTTCCCGGATATCCAGCACCCCGAGGCTCTTCAGCATCCCTCCGAAATTTCTGGCCATTCTTCTGCCGACGGGTTCGTCTTCCGGATAGGTGTTCCCGATGATCCCGGTTCGTATGGGATATCTGCCGGTCAGCAGGCCCGCCCTCGACGGGGCGCATACCGCGTTACAGGCATAATACTCGGTAAAGCGCGTTCCCTCGACGGCCAGGCTGTCGATATTGGGGGTACGAATGACGGTGTTGCCAAAACAGCCGATATCTCCATAGCCCAGGTCGTCGCAATAGATGAGCACGACGTTCGGCCGTGGCGCGGATTTGTTTATGACGTCAAGGGAATATTTTTCCATCCCCTCGGGGTAGTCGCCAATGAGTTCCCTGATGTCATTGACCTTGAGGAGATTATAAAACCCGCTCCCCACCAGTGCCGCACCGCCAACGCCGGCACCGATCCAGATCGACCGTTTAAGAAATCTGCGCCTGGAGATATTATCTTGAGCCATGGAATCACCCCCCGTGTTTTTCATTACACGACCTGTGCCGGGACGAATATAACAAAGAAAGCATCAAGGCCGGATATGACCCCTCCGCGTATCCGTCAATGGGGAAATTGAAGATATGATATTTATTCCATTATTTGTCAGAAAATCAAACATTATTTACACATTAATATAAGGGCACCGAGCAGTCATCGTATCCCTGCCTCCTCGATATTCCTTGACATATCTCCGCGGGAGGGGGCCTGGACGGATGCGACGATTACCCCGTGACCATCCCACCGTAATATCCCTTGACAAGATACCATAATGACGTTAGTGGTTTAGTGTATTCTATGTGATCGTGAACTCATCATGTGTGCCTCTGAACAGCCATAATCCCCGGAGGGGGGGATTATGGTCTGATCGCCATACAGCCCTGTTTCTCAAAACGAGAGAGAGGGCTTTTGTTTTTGGAAACGGTACTATACCGCACTTTTTGCAGCGTTTAGGTTTTTATACAACAGACAGATAACCATCGTTATGTGGGCGAATAGAAGAAGAAGGAGTTTGAAATGGAAAAGAAAAGAGATAAAAGTTCATGGGTCATTGGTGGAACAACCCTTATAGATACGGTGTTGGATTCATCTTTCTTCAGACATCCGCCCTGCTTTTTGTTGCATCTATTCTTATAGGAGTAGGGTCAGGGCTTGTGATCGTTTCCTGCCGTTCAAAAGTCAAAGAGTAAAATAGAATTGTTGAGACGCATATGCCGGCATCAAACGAAGAAAGAGAGTTTGCATCGTACGTCGTCGAGCTCATGCAATCGCTTGGGCCCGTTCGTGCCAAGGCCATGTTCGGAGGGTATGGGATTTTCCTGGACGGACTGATGTTTGGGTTGGTTGCGGATAGCGTTCTGTACCTGAAGGCAGACAAAGAAACCGAGAAAGAATTCAAGGCCAGGGGGCTTGAACCTTTTACCTACAGTAAGAACGGGAAAGAATTCAAAATATCCTATTATCAAGCCCCCGAAGAGGCATTGGAAGACGATGAAGAAATGACTTCGTGGGCGGCTCAAGCGTATAGCACCGCATTACAGGCAGCATCAAAGAAACGAAAGAAATAAAAAAGGCATAACCGCAATTCCGGGGGCACCATACCGGTTATGTCTTGAAAAGAGATATTGGGAGAGGGACCGTAACAGTAGACAAGACAAGACAGGACAGGAGGAATCACCATGGCAGATCAACACGTGTACCTGAGCCCGGCATGGCGCGATGAGGCGCTCAAAAGGCTCCAGACCGAACTCACACCGGAGAAGATGAATCATGTCACGACATCGATGTCCAACATCTATAAGAACTGTCCCGACGGTGAAGAGCACTTTCTGTTTATCGAATGCGAGGATGGAAAAGTAACCCGTGTGGAAACGGGGACCGGCGAGCCCCCCCAGGGGGTATTTAGAATCATCGGTAGTTATGAAACCTTCGCCAGAATTTCCCGCGCGGAACTCGGCGCCCAAAAGGCCCTGATGACCGGGAAACTGAAACTCAAGGGTAATCTGGCCAAGGCGCTCAAACTCGCCGCCGTCTCCGACCGTCTGAACAAGGTCCTGGCCCAGATACCAACACAGTATTGAAGGGAGATACACAATGCCCAGAATATCAGACCCCACTGACAAGTATTACATAGACAATCCGGGACGTGTTGCCGCGATACAGGCCGAAATGCACAAGCAAGGCATCGACGTGTATCTCGGTTCGCGCATCCGGACCATGAGTTTCGTGATGGATACCTTCTGCCCGTGGCGAAGCTATCTGATCATTCCGCCGGAGGGACAGCCCACCTATTTTACCTTTGTGGTTGATTCATTGCGTGTGGCCGACGAGACCTGGCTCGACGAGGACAATGTCCGAGCCTACGGCCCGATGGGCGGTATGGATCAGACCTCCGCGATAACCGATTTTATCAAAGAGGAACTCGGGATCACCAAGGGACGCATCGGCTATGAGGACGGGGTTTCTACCTGGACGGCCGAAGGAAATCTCTCCCACTGGGAATACACCCATTTTAAAGACGCGCTCCCCGGTTTTGAATGGATCAACGCGCACGATATTATCGATGCCCTTTCGATCATCAAAGACAAGGGGACCATTGAACGGTTCCGTACCGTATCGCTGATTGTCGACGAAGGACACAAGGCGGCAAGGGCGGCACTCGAAAATGGCGGCTACAAAGGAATGACGGAAACCGTGATTGCCGGTATCGCCGCGCTGGCGATGCGCAAAGCGGGGAGCGTGTCGGAGTGGAATTTCGCGGGGCTGAACGAGATATCCAGCGGCTACCGCACGGGGCTTGGCGCCTGTACACCTCCGACGACCAAAGAGATACAGGCAGGCGATCCGCTGATGCTTGATTTTCACGCCATGTTCAAACTGGCCCTGGGCGACCATTCGCATAACTATCTGATCGGGCCGGCAACAAAACGACAGCGCTGGCATGCGGATAATTTCGTCGCGATTATTCAGACCGTGCTTGACAACTATCGTGCCGGCACAACGCCCGGAACCCTTGCCGCCATCATGATGGATTTCGCCGAATCGC
>JAFCZZ010000629.1 GCA_019314085.1 Deltaproteobacteria bacterium
CGACAAGCTGAAGTATCTCCTTCTCCCTCCTTCCTATGATCACATTGCTTCCACAGACCTCGCAGGTGAATTTGACCCTACCGGCATCCGACCCAGCCCTCCGGGCAAGCCTCCGCACCCACTCCCTCGATATACCTAGCCTGCGCCCTATCTCAGCGAAGGACATCTGACCACCGGAGCTCTCGATCAGGTTGAGGATTGCCTCAAGATAAGCCACTCATCTATCCCCAAAGTTTCAAGCAGCGATTTCTGTCGCAGGATTCTGCCTTATTGCCCCTCAACCTGGGGCATTTCGCCTTAGACACCTATAGGCATCACCTCCTCTGCTTACGGTATAACGTTCGTGTCTATCAGCTCGTCAACCAGCTCGCCAATGTATGTGGCCCTGTCGATGTACTTGACGCGGAACTTGACCTCATCCGACTGCCAGGTCTCGCTGGTCTGATCGAACTTTTGCCACACAGCGTTGCTCTCATAGGTGACGATGTGCTTAACGGTGAAGGTGCCGGCAGGGACGGTGACACTGGTCTCGCCCTCCACCTCAATGATGCTGTAATTCACGATGGTGTCGAGGAGGAGGTGCATTGGCTCCACCCAGACCTCCACGGTGGTGTAGACGCGCCACTCCTTGCCCACGTCATATGGCCAGCCATGGACCTCGGTAGGAGCACCGGTCGTAGGATCGTAGTACTTCCACACGAAGAGAGTTGCCATGTAGCTGGGGCCAGAACCGACGCAGGCCTCGCGGTATACCTCATCCAGCGTGTCCTGGGCGATCCAGGTCAGCGCTGGATAGTCCGGGTGAAGAGACACCAAGCCGATCTCGGTGTTGCGCATGACAAGCTGTCCCGGCGGCTCGGCATCGTTGACGAACGTGGTGTCTGTCCTGTAACAGTCCTCAGGAAGGGTGAAGGTCTTGCCAGCGACATAGCCGCCCACTGGGGTGCCAGCGCTGTCAATGGCACCCACCACCACCGTCTCGGTGTCATCCTCATAGAGTGTCGGCGGATCCATGTAGTACTTGGAGTCAAACACCCAGGTGTGGCCTACCTCCCACATGGGAGGACCGGCCGCCTCCAGCATGATGGTATCTGAGAGGATATCATCGGGGGATTCCACCGTGACCGTATAGTCGCCTGGATCGAGTCCCGTTGTGTCCCAGAAGAAGGTCAGCGTGGTCCCAGCGCTAGCCGTCAACATGCCGGTGCCTTGGCTGTCGGTGTAGCCGTCAATAGTCAGGCCCACATCACACCCGCCAGCCACCTCACCTGTATTGGTGACATCCACCGTGACCTCAACGCTATCACCAACCGTTGCCGTCTCAGGCACCACCAAGTCGCTCAGGTCAAAGAACGCAGGCTCTGGAGTTGGCGTAGGCGTTAGGCGTTGGGGTAGGCGTAGGCGTTGGGGTAGGCGTAGGCGTCGGTGTGGGCGTAGGCGTTGGGGTAGGCGTTGGTGAAGGTGTAGGCGATGGCGTGGGTGCAGGCGTAGGCGTGGCCGGAGGCGCGCTTGGCGCCACCCTCTCCACGTTGATGGTCACCGATACCGGGCCCTCGGCGGCATCGCACTCAGCCACAACCTCGATCGAGCAGCTCACCGTGCTGTTGGCAGGCATATCAGCCGTCTCGCCCCATGTGTACGGGTCGCCATCGATGAGTACCTCGCCGAAGTGGACGTTCTCAGGGAAGATAGCCTCGTCGACGGTGAGCCTCAGGCCGTAGGGCACGGGCGCCTCGTTTTCGACGCCGAAGGTCAGAAACGAGCTGTAGCACGGCCACATCCTCGCTTCAAAGTGCTCTATGTAGGTGATCTCCAGCGGCTCCACCACCTGCGACTCGCTGGTCACCTGGGCGAAGACATAGGCGCCCACCAGGCCACCAACGACCAGCAGGACTATGATCCCAAGCCAAATCGGAAGCGGCATGAACAGGAGCCTTCGCTTTAAGAATCGCTTCATGTTTCACCTCCTTCCTAGTTACAGACTTAATCAATAATGATTACGATTGGTATTTTTTCGCCACCCAAGGCGGTTTCTCACACGTTTAGCTGATCACCGTCAAGAAGTTGTCGAGGGCAACCGGATCATCCAGAAAGACATGTTGCTATTTGCTTTCTTGCCTCCCCCCTTTTTTCGCCCGTTTCGTGTGTTACCTGTAACGCTATTCTGCTTCCTGTCCTCTCCCCCGTTAGGGTTTAGGGGCCCCGCCCCCTTCGGGAACGGGCGAGGCCCCCAGAAATTCACTAGGCTACCGACTTAACCGGCTTACGGTGCTGGCGATATCACGTTCTCCGCCAGGAACTGGACATCCGCGTTGTAGATCAGTATCATGAGGTCAAGTACTCCCCCTGTGGCACAAAGTGTTCCGCTGGTGCCAACATAAGGAGCAGGGCCGCCAGCCTCAGCAAACTCCT
>JAFCZZ010000630.1 GCA_019314085.1 Deltaproteobacteria bacterium
CGCATGAGACAGACCCGGTACGCCTCATCACGCAGACGCCTGAAGTTCTTACCAGGACTGGCGGCTACCATAACGTATGGATCGCCCTCTTTGACAATTCCGGGCACGTTGCGATGGCTGCGGAGTCAGGTCTTGATGAGGTGGTGTTCCGGCAGATGCAGGAGCGTCTGGATACCGGCGACCTCCCCGGGTGCGTCAGGTCAACGCTGGCTGAAGAGGATGTTGTCGTGACAGAAAACCCTGCTTCAGACTGCCCTGGCTGTCCCCTCTCTGCAACATGCAGTGCCGACCGGGGTGTGATGACCACCAGAGTAGAGTCAGGCGGCAGGGTGTATGGTGTCATCTCCATAACCGTTCCCGGTGCATTCGTCAATGATAAGGATGAGCAGGCACTCTTCATGGACGCCACCAGAGATATCGCATTCGCGCTGCATGCCATGGACCTGGAAGAGGAACGTGCGGCAGCGCACCAGACAATGCTGGATATCATCGAGTTCCTGCCTGATGCCACCTTTGTCATTGACCGCGACGGGCAGGTAATCACCTGGAACAGGGCGATTGAAGAGATGACAGGGATCAAAGCCAAAGATATGATCGGGAAGGGAGATTATGAGTATGCAATACCATTTTACGGGACCAGAAGAGCGATCCTGATTGATCTCGCCTTTGCCGCTGAGGATGAACACTGGCTGCGAGACCACTACTCTCACATCAGGACGGAGGGGGACGTTCTCATCGCAGATACCACGCTGCCCCGCCCCCTCGGCAGGAAAAGCATCCTGATGGGCACCGCCTCCCCCCTGTATGACAAGAGTGGCAGGGTGGTGGGGGCGATCGAGTCGATCCGTGACATCACCGAGCGTAAAGCGGCTGAGCACGCGCTGGAGATGGCAAACAAAAAACTCCAGCTCCTCTCCGGCGTCACGCGCCACGACATCCTTAACCAGATCACAGGTCTGGCAGGCTACACCGACCTCCTCGGTGAGGTGCTGCCTGACGATCCTGATATGCGGAAATATATTGACAGGATCACAAAAGCAACCTCTGCCATTGAGAGGCAGATCACATTCACCCGCGACTACGAGCATCTTGGTGTGGATCCCTCCGGATGGCAGTGTGTGGCTGATGCCGCAGAACGGGCGGCATCCGTTTACGCTGACCGTGGCGTCAATGTCAGTATCGGTACCGGTGCGCTGGAGATTTTTGCCGACCCGATGGTGGAGAAGGTCTTTTTAAACCTCTTTGACAATGCCGTCAGGCACGGTGAGCACGTGACAGAGATCAGTGTCACCTGCCGGGAGGAGGACGGGGACGGGAGCGTGGTTATTGCCGTCGAAGACGATGGCGTCGGCGTTCCTGCGGAGATAAAGGAAAAAATATAAAAAATATTCGAACGTGGCGTAGGGTCCAATACCGGTTACGGGCTCTTCCTGGTACAGGAGATCCTTGCGATCACCGGGATCTCGATTCAGGAGACCGGCGAAGAAGGGAAAGGCGCACGTTTTGAGATTATTGTACCACCCGGTGGGTGGCGGATGTCACATACTGAAGGAATGTAAGTGAGCCTATGGAGTACGGTGAATGTCACAGACCTCGCTGGCTGTGGCTGAACCACCGAAGGTGGGAGAGGCCGAATTCTGTAGGAGTTTGACTGAGCCAGCGGGGAGAGAGAAAGGATCCCCGCCACCGGCTAATCTCAACACCCGGATGTGTCTGTATGCAACCGGTACCATTTCCCACATTTATTACAGGTGAAGACCAATCTTCCTGTTAATACGAGTCGGACAGATGAGACCAGACACAGGAAACCATAAACGGTTTGAATACAGCGGCATCTCCATTGCCGGTGGACGGCCGGTCAACGAGGATGCATGGTGCGCCGCCCTGATGGGTGAGAGGGTGCTGGTCTGTGCCGTTGCCGACGGGATAGGCGGCCATGAGGGAGGGGACGTGGCATCCGCCCTTGCTATTCGCATATTCGGAGAGACGGTACTGGAGGCGGAGATCGCCACAGGTGATCATGAAACGGCAGCAGAGGTACTCAGGAGAGGTCATACCCTCGCCCACGAGGCTATCCTGAAACAGGCCACAGGTAAATGTTTCAGGATGGGAACGACACTCGTCTCCGCCTGTTTCAGGGACGGGAAAGTGACACTCTGCAATACGGGGGATTCACGCTGCACCCTCATACGCACGGGAACGGTCAGGCCGCTGACAAAGGATCACCTCTCTGGGGGCGGACTTCGTCGCCGACTGCGGGGCCCACCCCCTCTGTGAGGGTGACACCCTTGTTATCTCATCCGACGGCCTGCACGACTATGTCTCACAGAAGGCCATGATTGCGGCAGGAGGGGCGGCAACTGCAGACGAAGCGGCCCGGCTCCTCATGGAAGAGGCTGCCCGCACGTCGAGAGACAATATCACCCTGATCGTCATCAGGGTGCACAGCGAAGCGATACGCGATACGCCAGGAACAGAGTGAGTAACATGACTGATGAGGAGAAATATACTAATACAAATACCGTGGTGATGACCGAGGATCTGGATTACTATGAAGATCTCTCCAAATACGTGAACTACCACGCCCTAAAGGGCGTGGCTTCCTGCTTCATTGACAAGACTTGCATCACAGAAACGTGATGTAGAGGTATTGTCTCCACGGGCATAAAGGGCTGTTCCATCCC
>JAFCZZ010000168.1 GCA_019314085.1 Deltaproteobacteria bacterium
TGCCGAATGCCATCGTCAATACCCTCCCCGGGAGGTGCGATGCAATAAAGGCACCGAAAAAGGCGCCGATGGCGGCTACGATGCCAAAAGTGATCCCTGCCTTCCATAGAACCGCCCCTTTTTTGTGATGTGTTAAGGCACCGCTCAAAGCAGTGGGAAGAACTACCAACAGGTTAGTGCCGAAAGTGACCCGAATGGCAATGGTCGGGTCCACCCCGATGGATGTCAGCACCCAGTACTGCACGGGGACCATGATAAAACACCCGCCCACGCCCAGAAGCCCCGAGGCGAAACCGACGACAATACCGGTAATCAATAACGCTATAATTTGAACTGCTTGCATTTCCATTGTGTGTTATCTCCTTCTGACCAAATATTCTCTATTGAAGCTCCCCGCAACAAGTTGCGGGGAATCTCCTATTGTTAAGGAAAATATTTGTTTTGTATTCGCTCGCTTACCCCGCCGCAAGCAGCGGGGAATGCGCTCGCTGTTCAATTCAAAAAGCAAGATTTCTCATCCCGATGACACATCGGGATTCGAAATGACACAAGGGACGGCCCGACCAAACGGTCGACCTCATGCCGGGCAAAGTAGCGGCTCAACGTGCCGTTTTTCATAACTATCTTCAAAATCAACAGGCTGGTTACTGACCGGAAATTGCTGAAAATTTCCGCCGAAAGGCACTTTTTCGATCCCCGGTGCGGAAGAAATCTGCTCCGGAAATAAAAAGTTAAAACCGAAATAAATCAGCTTGTTCCGATAAAATTATGATGCTTCAATATTACGGAATGTGTCTTTCCCTTGACAGGGTGTCCCCGCTCGTATAGTCATGTGCACGAAAATTGGAGGTTCTACATCTTTCCGTAACAGAAGTACTGAATCAATCTTTATTCGGGGGTCAACCCTTTGATCGCTCGGCGGGGTTCGGCGTCATATTGAAACGGGCTCCGATGGCCTTCTCGTTCTTTGACAGACCTTGATGCCGTACTTCGAACAGCAGAACCGCTCAACCAGGAAATCCCGAACATCTGAACCAGCGCTCCTTTAGCCCACACACACGAAATACTCACAGTCTGAAACTGAGATTGAGTACTCTCAGAAATTTGATAATGGAGGTCCGTCAATGAGCTACGCGCAGCAGTACAAAGAAAAGGTGGTATCTGCCGAAAAGGCAGTCAAGGTCGTCGATTCCGGCGACGTTGTGGATTACGGATTTTTTAACGGAAAACCGATCGTCCTCGACGCGGCCCTTGCCGCGAGGGCCGAAGAGCTTCGTGATGTCGGTGTTTTCACGGCGGTTACCGTTCCTCCCGTCCCGGAGGTCACCAATCACCCCGAGAGCTTTACCTATGTCGACTGGCAGTGGAGCAAGCTGACCCGGTTCCTCCACGCCTTTGTACAACCGGAATATTATTGTCCCATCCTCTATCACCGGGGTCCTTCCCACTATCGGGAGCTCGTCACCCAGGATCCCAACGAGGGCCTTTCCAAGGATTATCGGTCGATCTGGTACGACGATCCCGCCAGGAAGGGGAAGGCAAAATGGGTCGCCATGATGCAGGTCGGCCCCATGGACGAGGCCGGTTATTTCAACCTTGGCCCGCAGAACTCTGAGACCTCGGCCAAGATCGAGGCCGCGAATGTCGCCATCGTCGAGGTAAACCCCAACACACCAAAATGCCTCGGCGGAAGCGAGGAGTCTGTTCATATCTCACGGGTGGACTACATCGTTGAGGCGCCGGCGGAGCAGATGCTGTACGATGCGCCCCAGGTCGAACCGACGGAGGTGGAGACACAGATCGCCCAGCACGTCATGAAATACATCTATGACGGGTGCTGCATCCAGCTCGGCATCGGCGGCATGCCGAACATGGTGGGGAAGCTGATTGCCGATTCGGACCTGAAAAACCTGGGCGGCCACACGGAGATGTTCGTCGACGCCTACGTGGACATGCTCGAATCGGGAAAGATGAACGGATCGAAGAAGAGCATCGACCGCTTCAAGTGCGCTTACACGTTCGCTATCGGATCTCAACGCATGTACGATTTCATGCACAACAACCCGGCCCTTGCCTCCTACCCGGTGAACTATACCAACGATCCCCGGATAATCGCGCAGATCGACGACATGGTAAGCATCAACAACGCCATACAGGTCGACCTCTTTTCGCAGGTAAACGCGGAAACGAGCGGGATGAACCAAGTGTCGGGCAACGGCGGGATGTGGGACTTCGTCCTCGGCGCCCAGTGGTCGCGAAAAGGGAAAAGCTTCATATGCCTCGCGTCGACCCACACGGACGCCAACGGCGTGACGACGTCACGCATAGCGCCGCAGTTGTCCCTCGGTTCAGTGACAACCATTCCACGGCAGATGGTGGACTATATCGTCACGGAATATGGCGCGGTGAAGCTCACCGCCTGCCCCACCTGGATGCGGGCCGAAAAGGTCATCAGCATCGCCCATCCCGACTTCAGGGACGGCCTGATAAAGGAGGCGGAGAAGATGAAGATCTGGCGGAGGTCCAACAAGAAATAGACGCTATCGACAAGCCGCGGTGCCGGCACATGGGGACGATCCCCCGTGTGCCGGCGCGTCCTTTTTCATGGTATCGCCCGTAGAAATTCCCTCCGTATTCGCCCGGCAGTTTCCCTTATAGTCCCTCAAGGATACTACTGCTTTCGGGAATTTTTATCTTACCGGAGTTGAATGCCTGCTCAAAGGCCTCTACCATCTGGGGATCGAACTGGGTCCCCCTGTTGTTCACGATCTCATTGAAGGCGTCTTCGAGCTTGAGAGCCTTTCTGTACGGCCGGTCGGAGGTCATCGCGTCGAAGGAGTCCGCTACCGCCAGCAGTCTCCCTTTGACGGAGATATCTTCCCCACCCACGCCGTTGGAATAACCCTTGCCATCAAATCGTTCATGATGATCAAGGATATAGGGTATTGCAGATTCCAAGAAAGAGATATCTTTGACTATTTGAGCACCGATCACGGGGTGTGATTGTATTTGATGATATTCATCATCGGTAAGCTTTCCCGGCTTATTCAGAATAAAATCGGGGATGCCTATCTTACCAACATCATGAAGCATGCCTCCCCAATCGATGAGTTCTATCTCGCTTTTCTCCCAATCAAGCTCCTCTGCTATTGTTTTAGCGTACTGCCCAACTCTTTCAGAGTGCCCTCTCGTGTATGGATCACGAGCCTCTATGGAGTTGGTAATGGCTTTGATGGTATAGAAGTAAGCAGATTTCAGATCATCAAACAGGTATGCGTTTTCCAGGGACAGGGAAAAGAAATCTACGAGAATATTCAAGAGTTTCAGTGTCTGCTGCCGTATAAACTCTTTGTCTTCTTCAAAGACAATGACAACGGCGCCTATGGTTCTTTCCAGGTTGGAAAGAGGGGCTATCATGATACTCAGACGCCGACCGCTTTCTTTTCCAAAAACTTCAGCCCGGGCATTCAAGGGAACGCCATTGCTGATGGCCTGCCCAAAATTTCCCAGGTTGATTTGAGCCTCGACTTCCTTTTGAATAACAGGCGAAAGTTCTTCAGGTTCTGAAATCTTGCGGATGAACTCAATCCCTCCCTCTTCGACAAGGAAGACAGAACAAACATCTATTTTGACCAGTTCCCTGAGCCTGACAAGCCAGGTTTTAAGTATGTAATGAACATCATACGATAAGAGTTTCTCGGATTGAAAACGGCTTAACTGGTCAAGCTTATTCTGAATGCTGATCAGCGCGCTGTTCGAATCTTCCAGGAAGCGCAGTTTCTTGACCATTGATCCAAGTTCGTGCTGATCGACTTGCATCGGTTGACTTTGCATCTTTGGCATCCCCCAGATTTTTCTCGAAAACCCACCGTGCCGAAAAGAGGCACCGGCGTTTCGACAGATTATTCAAAATCCATAATGGAAACGCTTTCCTCAAAAAGTTTTGATGATCTTTGCATGACATATTCAAGATCACTTATTTTAAGAGCCAGGCTTTCCCATCCTTTTTTATTGACAATCGGCACCTTCTTCTCTCCTCCCGATCCCAGACCGAGTGCTATGCACAGGGAGTTGCCGACGTGAATGGCCCCCATCTCGCTCGTCAGGGCGTCTGGCGTATAGGACAAGTGATGGTGGGTTATCATGTTGATCGTTGCTCGGGGTAAGCCCCACTTTTCAGCCAAGGCGCCCCCTGTCTGGGCATGATCGAACCCCAGTATCTTTTTTTCCGATTTAGACAACTGAACCCCGGTCTCCGCAACATCGGTCATTACAGCGTTAAACTCTTCGCGGAAATGGCCGGCATGGATAAGTTTTCCTATGTCGTGAAGCAGGCCCGCCGTGAAAACATCTTCCGGGCTATGTAAGTGGGCTGTTTCAGCCAGGACCTTCGCCACGATCGCGCACCCTATGGAATGTTTCCAAAACGCCTGCATATCGAACGCGCTGCTCGATTTGAATTCTTTTACAATTTTATAAATAGAGCTTGCGAGCACCAGGTTTCTTATTTCGGTCAGTCCCAAAATTACGATGGCATGCTGCAGGTCTCCGATTTTGGCACGAAAGCCATAGGCGGCTGAATTGACAATTTTGAGTACCATGGCTGCTATAGCCATATCTTCAGAGATGATGGCGCTTATCGTTTTTATTGACGGATCCGGTGCATTCAGAAGATGTGAAAGCTTCATATACACAGTAGGTAAGGTTGGCAACTCACCCATGGAATTTATTATTCTTTTAATCTTTTGCGATGGCATCAGTATCCCCACTGGTTTGAAGTACGGCCTGCTTTAAATGCATCTTTTTAACAATTTTGTATAGCTCCT
>JAFCZZ010000169.1 GCA_019314085.1 Deltaproteobacteria bacterium
CTCTTTACTTCTGACAGGATCACCTCGGGCGCGAGAGGCCCCGGAATACATCGTGTATTGCCGATATCCGGTGTCTCCAGAACGGATGGATCCGGTCGGTCTGCGAGGATAATAATCTGGGCCTCCGGTTTCCACTGTGAGATTACATGCAGGAAATCTGTTTCCGTTGAAAGATCCTTCTTGATGTCCAGAATGATGATTGGTGGAGAATAGGCCCTGATGGCCTCTTCGACCTCGAAGTGGCTGGTGAGCAAATGTGTCCCGATCCCTCTCACCTTAAGGGTCTCTGATATTATCTTCCCCCGTATCTCATTTGGGGAATAGATGAAGACAACGGGATGCATCGTGGGCTATCCCTTTTCTCGCATGGCCATCATGAGTGCCCCCTTCGCGGTTGCGTAGAGGGGCCGTTCGGCTATGCGGATATCGGAGATATTGATCGGAAGCCGAACGCCCTCGAAGGCCTTCGCAAACTTGTCTCTGCACCCCTTTGGAAGAACCGTGCCGCCCCCCAGGACTATCGGTATGGGTTTGGGAAGGCTGGGTACATTATCTGAGGACCCCAACACCTGTTGGAGACTCTGCGCCAGGCTTGAGAAGAGGTCGTCATAGTATATATGGAGGGCCGTTTCCACTCGATTTCTCGGTTTGATTGCAAGGTTGAGTTCCTTCTCTTTTACCCCCTTGATTGTTGTGGACGGTTCTCCCACGGAACTGCCGACCAGCGAATCGATATAGTCGCCCCCCTTTTGAATGCCGTAGGTGATGACCGGAATAGAGAGGTACGAGAGGCAGACATTACACATCCCGGCCCCTACACTGATTCCTATGCCGGTGGATTCACTGCCGTTGCTTGAAAGTTCCGAGATGACCACTGCCATTGCTTCATTGATGGGTTCCGGGGAATATCCCAGGCTTTCAAGGTGCATCTTGATTATGGATTTGTGGTACGTTACGGTATTCGGCTTATCGATAGGTTCGCCGGGCGTACTGAACCATATCTTTTCCCCCTCCACGTTCGGTTTCCTGACGAGGTGGTCTATAATGGTCTTGATGACATCGGTGCTCTCATGTTCAGTTGGGTTCAATATTCCGTCTTTCATGGGTCTCCGTGTGTTGCCGCGGAATATGTTGGCAAAATATTCTGCGGAACTACCCAGTATGTATAACTTGTCATTCTTCTCGAAAAACAGTACGGACCTTCCGGAGAGGATTTCTTTGGTTGTCTGTGAACGGGGAATCGTAAAAAAGGCATTCGATTGAATGGTAGTGCTGACCTCTCTGCCCTTGTTCTGGGCCACGACAATATTGGCGGTTCCGATATCAATTCCTAACGACCCGTTGAACACCTTCGGATTCTTGACCTCATCCTTATTTTCAGGTGGTTCCGGCGTAGCAGTCGTTTCCTTCTTGGCAGCAGTCATTCTGGGGTGTCCTCCTCCCGCTGGTGTTTTAAAGGGACATCATCTATTCTTGAGCGTGACGGCAGGGTATGAACTGCCATTCTGACGGGAGATCGGCAGATGACCCGTCAAATAATTCACGCACCCGTGTGTTCATGTACGGTTAATCGTGTAATGCAAAAATCATGCAAACCAGACGTGAGGGAGGGGAAAAAAGAGGATCGATGATGCCGGTTCGGAATGTGGCTGTACCGACAGGGAGCTTTTTGCACGCAGGATACGCAAGATCACGTGCATAACGGGGAAAACAGACGGTGGAAAAGGATTGAAAAAATCAGAGGGAGATGAGACCCGTGCGCGCTTTTGTAGTGGGGACAGAAGAGAAACGGGGGCTATGGTGTGTCTTGAAGGCGATCCGGCTCTGGAATAATGGGAAGAATGTATCGGCAGGGGGAAAAATTGTCACGGATCGGGCAGCATCTTATCTTTGTACGACTGTGTCAGATCCGCCCTCAGCATGCGTTACCGGCTGTCGATTTTAGGGGCAGCAGCCCCATCTCACCGGATGATCGCGCCTACGCGTCGGAGGAGGAGACCTCCCCCCTTCCCATAATTTTTTTTATCTTTTGTGACAGGTCCTTCAGGGCAAAAGGTTTTTGAATAAAACTGTCGGCTCCTCGATCCAGTATCTCGGTTGCCTGGGTGTCAATGTCATATCCGCTTGAGAGGAGCACCTTTATATCCGGATTGATCTCCTTGAGCCTGTCATAGGTATCCCTTCCGCTCATACCAGGCATGACGATGTCAAGAAACACCATATCGATCGCGTTGTTGTTTCTCTTGTAGATATCGATCGCCTCCATCCCGTCCCTGGCCTCAAGTACCGAGTACCCAAGAGATTTAAGCAATTGGGCGCCGACATCCAGGACCATATCTTCATCATCGACCAGAAGGATGGTCCCCGTCCCCTTTTCAGCGGCAACTTCAACCCTCTTGATACCCTCCCCGACCTTTTTTTCTGATGCGGGGAGATACACGTAAAAGGTGGTCCCCTGTCCTTTCTTGGATTCCACGTCAATATACCCGTCATGATTTTTGATAATGCCGTACGCGGAGGCCAGTCCGAGGCCTACGCTCTTGGCAAGGCCCTTCGTGGAGAAGAACGGATCAAAGATACAGGCCATGGTCTTTTTGTCCATTCCTGCTCCCGTATCTCTGACCATCAGGAGAACATACTGCCCGGGCCGTGCTGTGAAGGATCTGCTTTCCATATCCCGGTGGCTGACAGTGGCTGTCTTTATGAAGAACTCCCCGCCTCCCGGCATGGCCTCAGCGGCGTTGATGTGAAGATTGAGCAATACCTGTTCTATCTGACTTCGATCCGCCTTTGTCTCCGCGAGGTCTTCGGCCAGATTCTGATGGACAATGATATCCTTATGGGTCATGCCGAAGACCTCACAGGTTTCCTTCACCAGTGCGTTCAGGTTGAGTGGCTTGACCTCGTATTTTCCTCCCCGCGCATATCCGAGGATCTGCCCCGTCAATTTTGCCCCGCTTTGGGCCGCCTGTTTGATATTTTTGAGATACTTGTAGCTCGTATGATCAGGGTGGGTTTCCAGGGACATCAAGGAGATGTTCCCCGTGATAGTCATCAGCAGATTATTGAAATTGTGGGCAATACCGCCTGCCAGGGTACCGATGGCCTCCATCTTCTGCGCTTGCTGGAGCTGGGATTCGAGCTTCTTTCTCTCGGTTGTATCGGTAATACTGACCCGTATCCCGATGAACTCATCATCCCAATAGATAGGGGCGCCATCCGTGAGGCCGATTACCTCGGAACCGTCTTTCCTTAGAAACTTGTATTCCTCAGGCCCGTGTTTCATCTCTTTTGAAATATGTTCAATGTGTCTGAGGGTTGCTGCGAGATCATCGGGATGGATCAGATCTGTTATAAACAGTCCGGCATCAAGGTCGGCCCGGGAGTACCCGAATGTTTCAAATCCCATCCTGTTGGTGTAGATAAAACGGTTGTCCGTATCCATCTCGCACACGATGGTCGGCAGAAGATCCGCCATCTCTCTGAACCGTTTTTCGCTTTGACGCAGCTCCTCCTCGGCCTGTTTGCGCTCGGTAATGTCATAGGAGGTGATTTGAACGCCTTTTACCTTTCCGTCTTCATCCTTCACCGGGTGAACGCTTGATGAGACCCAGGTCTTTCCGATGGGAAGCTCAAGCAGATCTTCAAAGGTAGCCCCCCGTCCCCTCTCCATTACCTGGTTGATTCTGTTTATGTGAAGATCGGCCGTTCCGGGGAATATCTCATACAGGAATTTCCCCGTGAGATCTCTCTTTGTCCCGCCGTAATTCCTTGCCCCCCGCCTGTTTAACAGAATAATTTTTCCCTCGGTGTCGTAGTAGAACACGGCAGCGCCGCTGTTTTCAAAAAGAAGCCTGTATTTTTTCTCATTTTCGCGCAGCGCCTCCTCCGCCTGTTTCCGCTTGCCGGACTCTTCCTCTAACTTCTTGATTATTCGTTCCAGTTCCTCGTAGGTCGGTTTTGGAGTCATGTTAAAAGAACCTCTCCAGTTTTTAGAAAAGAAGACCATACATCATCATATCTTACACCAGAAAAGGATGAGAGAAACATTACAACTCCTGGCAGGGTTGAAACCCCCAGTCTTCAGGAGAAGTAACATGAGTTGCCATGGCCACGTTCGCGATCGTGAACCCGGTTTCTAATGATGATGCTCTTCCAGTCGACGTCAAGATGACACAGGACACGACTACATATCCGATTGGGAATGCTCGGGCATCGGTACCCATGGTAACCCCGCGTCTTAAAGACGGAGGGTTCGACGGCAACGAAAGTATGTTCGATTTGACGGTCAACTGCCCGTAACTCAACATCTCCATATAAGTAAAAAAAATCTAAAAATCAAGAAAAATATAAAAGGTTTTTTCTACTTTTAAGAGTGTAGGCACCTGACTGCCGTTGGTGTTTATCAGAGAGGCCGGGATGCTATCTTCCTGTGTTATGCCAGGACATCTATTTTGCTTCCCGGAGGTTCATTCTGGGAGGACTCCGATGCCTTATGAACCGCGCTATCGTTCTGGGCAACAATGTTTTCCTCGCAGGGTTCGTAACTCTCCGTGGAATCCGTTTTTGGGGCGGATAGTGTCGCTCTGTTGTTCAGCTCATCTCCTTTAACATCATCCGTCTTACCGGAATAACCAGAATCGTTTTTGATCGCCGTATGGGGAGAAGGGAGACTCGGTACCGACGGAGTGTTAATACTGCCTACCATGATTGCGTTCCTCCTATCATTAAGCCTTGTGCACCCGGGGGCCTTTTGACTCGTCATGGGCTTCGGTGCCGCCCTTTAGTGCTATTGACACCTATATTGCCACTGAC
>JAFCZZ010000170.1 GCA_019314085.1 Deltaproteobacteria bacterium
ATAAGGACTTTCCCATCGGTGTGCACCGGGGTTACCGCCATGCCTTCCCGGCCTATCATCCCCTCTGTCCCCGTGAAGGGTTTTCCTCTCTGCGCCTTGACGGCAAGCGATACAACGGCGACAAAGAAGAGGGATATGACCCCTATGGTGGGTATCATTACAGCAAACGATACCCTGAGGGCCGGGGCCGAAGACTCAAAAAGCATCACCGAACCCAGGACAAGGGAGATAACCCCTGCCACGCTGAGCATACCGTGGCTTACGATCTTTATCTCCGCGATAAAGAGGATGATACCGAACAGTATCAGAGCAACACCGGCATAGTTCACCGGAAGGGTCTGCATGGCGAAGAAGGAGAGTATGAGAGAAATCCCCCCGACGACACCGGGGAGAATCGCCCCCGGGTGGGCAAATTCAAAATAGAGCCCGGCCAGGCCTATCATCATCAGGAGGTAGGCTATATTGGGATTGCTCAGGGTCACCAGGATACTATCGCGCAATCCCATCTCCCTTGTATTGATGACAGCTCCCTTCGTATCGAGGGGCACATCCCCCTACGGAAGGACAATGGTCGTCCCGTCTATCTTTGCGAGCAGGTCATCTATATCGGAGGCGATGACGTCAATAACATTCAGATTGAGCGCCTCTTCAGCCGAGATGGAGACACTCTCCCTGACGGCCTTCTCGGCCCAGTCGGCGTTTCGCACCCGCTGCTGGGCTATCCCTCTGGCGTAAGCGACTGCATCATTTTCCACCTTTTTCGCCATCGTTTCGTCCATCTTGCCCCCGATACCGATCGCAACCGGATGGGCGGCTCCTATGTTGGTGCTCGGGGCCATGGCGGCCACCGAAGCGGCCATGGTTATCATGACCCCCGCTGACGCAGCGCGCGCGCCGGAAGGGTGAACAAAAACGATGATCGGCAGGGGGGGGGTGAGGAGCTTCTTGACGATATCCCTCATCGCCAGATCCAGCCCCCCGGGGGTATCCAGAAGGATAATAACCCCGGCGGATCCCTCCGCTTGAGATATGTCAATGCCCCTGGCAACATAGTCCGCGACGGCGGGGGTAATAGCTGAATCAATCGTAATGACATCAAAGACACCGCCCCTCTCCTCTTCGCCAAAGGCCTCTCCTCCAACGATAACAGCAAGAAAGATCAGCACCAGTATGACAATACCTGCTCGGATTCTCTCTTTCATGAAACTTCCCCCGAAACTCTCTCGATTCCCCTCACTCCGGGAATGGCATGGGTGTTATCTCGTTCTCTTATCAACGCCCTAAGGCTCCTGTTGTAGTTCTTTCATAATCATCTGAACATCCTCCCACACCTTCTTCTTCGCGCCTGGATTGCGCAGGAGATATGCGGGATGGTACGTGGGCATGAGTCGTATTCCATGATAGGAGTGAAATCGGCCGCGCAGTACGGAAATAGCGGTATCCGTCTTGAGGAGGGTCTGGGCAGCAAACTTACCCAGCGCACAGATCACACGCGGCTGGATAGACTGAAGTTGCTTGACGAGAAAGGGCTCGCACATTGTAATCTCATCCGTTTCGGGGTTGCGGTTCTTCGGTGGTCGGCATTTCAGGATATTGCATATATATACTTCATCCCTGGTCAGCCCCATGGCCTTGATAATGTCCGTGAGGAGCTGTCCCGCCCGGCCCACAAAGGGCCGCCCCTGTCGATCCTCATCTCTTCCGGGCGCCTCACCCACGAATACGAGGTCGGCACGGGGGTTTCCCTCCCCGAAGATGATGTTGTTCCTCCCGCTATGCAGCTTGCACCGCGTGCAGTCTCCCAGCTCCGCCCGTATATCTTCCAGCGTCTCGGAAGGCACGCAAATTACCCCATTATTCGGCATGGTATCAACCGGCATGGAGGAGACTGCACCCGGATCTCCTTTGAGATACAGTCTGGAGATGCCGCTCCCTGATTCTTTTTCCGAGAGTATATGACCTTTCAGGGCATCCGTCAGATCCAGGAGTTCGTCTCTCATGGTCAACCCTTTCCGATATCGGAGATATCCAAGACCCTGTCCAGAATTCGGTCCGCCACATCCCTTTTGTCCATCAGGGGTAGTTCCTCAATATTTCCGGCCGTATCCATAATCTTCACGATATTGGTATCATGCTGAAACCCTGACCCGGGGAGACCCAGTTCGTTCGCTATGATCAGGTCCATCCCCTTGGCCTTCATCTTGGCCCGCGCATTTTTGACAAGATCTTCCGTCTCCATGGCAAACCCAACCAGGATGCGATTTCCTTTCTTCTTGCTGACTTCGGAGATGATATCGGGGGTCTTTTCGAGACTGATATCCAGTCGTCCGGCCCCCTTCTTTATCTTGGAGTCCGACGAGCTGACCGGCCGGTAATCGGCCACCGCGGCGGCCTTGATGATGACCGTTGCCTCATCGATATGTTCCATCACGGCATCCCTCATCTCGGAGGCGCTGGAAACCCCGACGAACCGTACACCCGCCGGTACGGGGAGCGAGACGGGTCCGCTGATCAGTGTGACGTCAGCTCCTCTCCTCCCCGCCATGACGGCCAGGGCGTATCCCATCTTTCCCGAAGAGTGATTGGATATATACCTCACCGGATCAAAGGGCTCCCGGGTGGGGCCTGCGGTGATCAGTATCCGGTGTCCGATCAGATCCTTTTTAGTCAAAACTGCTTCAACCTTTTCGACGATATCGGCAGGATCGGGCAATCTCCCCGCCCCATCCGCCTTGCAGGCAAGCTCACCGCTCTCGGCATCCATAAAGAGGTAACCCAACGCTGAGAGTCTGTCGATATTGGATCGGAGGACGGGATTGTCGTACATGTTCACATTCATCGCCGGGCATATCAGGACCGGGGCCTTTGTCGCCGCTACGGTTGTCGAAAGAAGGTCATCGGCGATACCGGATGCTATCTTACCGATGATATTGTAGGTCGCGGGCGCAATGACGACTATATCAGCGGCCTGCGCCAGGGAGATATGGTGTATGTCCCAGTCCCCGGAGAGGGAAAACATGTCGGTGTAGACGGGATTGCCGGAGAGGGTCTGCAGGGTGAGCGGGGTGATGAACCGGGCCGCATTCGGGGTCATAATCACCTTCACTGTCGCCCCTCGTTTTATGAATTCCCTCGTCAGTATCGCCGCCTTGTATGCTGCAATGCCGCCGGTTATTCCGAGAACGATCTTCTTGTCTTTCAGCATAATGGTGCCCTTGTATCCGCAGATTACGTAGAAACGTACCGTTTCCCGTTTGGTTTTTATAAAAACCTGAAATGTAACAAAATACGTTGAAAAATATAGCAGTTATTATATATAAGGTCAACTGTTAAGGATTTGTCATATAACTGCAAAAGAGAGGAACATATGCGAAAATATCTGAGGTTTCTGGGTCTTGCCGTACTGGTTGTGCTGACATGCGCCGGGATTTGGCTATGTATGGTGTATTGCGAAGGAGAAGACCCTGAGATAGTATTAAGCAAAAATATCAAGATGATAGGGCAGAGAACCACCTTCGATATCACCTGTAACGACAGAAAGAGCGGGATTCGAAGTATCTCAGTTGATATAGTTCAGGACGGCGAAAAAGACACCTTAGAATCTCTAAACCTGCCGGCGCGGGGGACCATGCAGGAGACCCTGACGATCGATCTGCTCCCCGAAGACCTGAAGCTCCACGACGGAAACGCCACGATCGAGATATCGGTTATCGATTTTTCCCTCAGAAAGAACACACGGACCGTGACATTCGGGGTGGTTATAGATACCATCCCCCCCCAGATATCCCCTGTAAGTACGTATCACTACATAAATCCCGGGGGGGCATGTGTCGTCGCCTACACCCTTTCAGAAGACGTGTCCCGAAGCGGTGTGCAGGTCGATAATGATTTCTTCCCCTCCTATCCGACAGACTCAGGGAGCGTTGTGAGCCGCACCTCTTATTTTGCCATCCCCACCATAGATGCCGCAAAGAAACACTTAAAGATACAGATCCTGGCCGAGGACAATGCCGGTAATATCGCACTCTTCCCCGTCTCCTTCCACGTCAAAAGCAAGAAGTTCCGCGCGGACAGGATGAACATCTCTCAGCGTTTTCTGGAGATAAAGGTGCCGGAATTTCAGCACCGATATAAAGCCCTGGCAGGGACCACTTTAGTCAAGGCTTTCTCTTACATAAACACACAGATACGGTTACAAGACAAGGAAACCATCGAAGCGATCTGCAGGAACACACGCCCGGAGAAGCTTTGGGAGGGAGCCTTCCTCCGGATGCAGAACGCCGCAACCATGGCAACCTTCGGCGACAGGAGGACGTACTACCACAACGGTGAGGTGATAAGCAAGAGCGTCCATATGGGGGTCGATCTTGCCTCTACGAGAAACGCACGGGTGGTGGCATCCAATGCGGGTGTTATCGCCTTTACGGGGCGTATCGGAATCTACGGTAACACGGTCATCATCGATCACGGGATGGGAATCCTCAGCCTGTATGGCCATCTTTCATCGATAAGCACAAGAAAGGATCAAGTCGTCAAGAAGGGGGAAGAGATCGGAAGGACAGGTCTGACCGGTATGGCGGGAGGCGATCACCTGCACTTCAGTATGATCGTAGGCGGAAAATTCGTAAACCCCGTGGAATGGTGGGATCCACACTGGATACAGGATAACATAACAAGGAAGCTTTCCGGCGAGGGATAAGGCGTCCGGTCAGGATTTGTCTATATCCCGGTGGCTGACATTCGTTGTATAGTTTCCGCTCTTAAAATAGGCGGCCAGCTGGTTGAGAATAACGACCGACCGATGTCTTCCGCCCCGCCGGTACATCCCACGGCAATATTCAGATATGACTTCCCCTCTTTTTCATAGAGTGGCACCAAGAATGTCATCATGTCGGACAGGCGTATGAGAAACTGTTCGGTATCATCCCATCCCATAACGTATTCCTCCACGGCCTTTTCATTTCCGTTGTGTTCCTTGAGGTCCTTGACAAAATAGGGGTTGGGAAGAAATCTCACATCCAGGACGATATCCGCATCGGGAGGCAGGCCGAAGCGGTATCCAAACGATATCAGGTTTATAATAAGTTTTTTGGTTTTGCCTGGTATAACGAAGAGCCTCTGGACATGCTCATTGAGCTGGTGGACACTATACCCCGACGTATCAACAATGTTGCTGGCCATCTCCTTCAATTCGCGTAGCATCTCCCGCTCTAAATTGATACTTTCAAGGATGGTCTTGTCTTTCGAGAGGGGATGCGTCCTCCTCGTCTCGCTGAACCTTCGCAGGAGCAGTTCATCGCTCGTATCGAGAAAGAGTATCTCGATATCGTACTTTTTTTTCCTCAAGCGAGAGAGAACCTCTATATGTTTTTCAAGG
>JAFCZZ010000171.1 GCA_019314085.1 Deltaproteobacteria bacterium
CAGCGCTGTCTTCATATTCGCCTGTCTGCGCCTCGTGAGCCCCAGTCCGAGACACACCCTGTGCATATGGGTGTCGAGGGGGATGACCAGTGCCGAGGACGGAATATCGTCCCAGCCGCCGGGATCGATATCGTCACTGCGCACCATCCAGCGAAGAAAGAGATGCAGCCTCTTGCACGCGCTCCCCTTTCCAGGTGACGGGAGCAGGCTGCTTCGACGGCCCGGGGAGTCTGTGCTCAGCTCCTCCACAAAGCGGGTAAGTGCCGGGGCAACCGTCTGCGCCCCCCGTTCAAGAACGCTGGCGAAACAGGCGTGAAGGGAACCGTATTTCGCGACAACATTTTTTACACCGAGGAGCATGGAAGCCATTTCATCCCCGGTGGTAAACCGGTGCCTGAAGCCGGAAAACGTCCGGTGCAGCGATGCAGGCGAGGCATCCCTGACAAACCGGGAGGGGAACGGAGACATCTTGGCCAGAACGCCCTCAATGCTCTTTTTTATCTGCAGGACCCTCCCGTACGCGAGGGATGACGCGACAAGACCGACAATCTCCCGGTCGGCAGGGTCTTCGCAGGGGTACAGAAATTCGAGCGGATCGGGTCTTACGAATTCGCGTCTGTTGTAGCGCTCATATAAATACTCAAGCTGTTCGGGCACTGTTTCAGTCAATGGTCTCACATCTCTCCGGAGAAGCTACTCCTTTCCGGCTATCCGCCGGTACCAGATCCCATGCCGCCGCTTCACATATTCCCGGTCCGTCTTCCCCGTAAAGATTCCCGGCAATAGCGGCCAGTTTGCCTTGAATATGAAGGCGCTGAGGTGGATGACAATGCCTATGATAACAAGAGCGGTCCCGATGTTGTGCAGAAGCGTTATCCATAAGGCGAAACCTTCCGAATAGTTTATGTACGGCAGATTTTTCAGCACCTTCAGGATGCCGGTCACGATGACCAGTATAAGGGAGGAACCGATAAAGGCGTATGCCAGGCGCTGTTCGGCAAGGTACTTGTCGTTTTCCGGTTCCTCTCCGAAGCCGAATGTCGCCATAATGATGCGCCCTGATTCCCGCAGGTCTCCCCTGCGCGGCATCATATCAAACTCCCGGCGGATGCCGTGGAAAACCAGGTGGTATGCGACGGCCGCCATGAGCAGGGCCGCTGCCCAGTAGTGCATGACAAGCGTCACCGAAAAGTCGGAGACCCAGGACAGACCGGGGATTTGGTCCAGCATGTAGCGCCTGTAGAGCGGCATCTGCCCGAAACCGCTGAAGACGAGAACAAAGGTCGAGAGAGCAGCCACCCAGTGCACCAGGATAACCGAAAGCCCGTGACGTGTAACCTTGTTTTGATTATCCGACATCACCGCCACCCCCTTTCATGGTCTTATAGGCGGCCCCCACAGCGGCGGCGATACCCGCCACCGGGGCTATCGCCATGCTCCAGGCAATGCCGTTGGCGCTTTCCGTCATATTCTCGACGCCGACCGGCGTTCCGGGAAAGCCGGGCAGTTCGGGTTTGGCCTGCTTCGCCTTCTGTTTCAAGAGCGCGGCATGGACCTTCTCGAAGGGCACGGGGGATACGTAGAAGGTAGACGTTCCGCCGTTTTCCCTTTCACCGTACAGGTAGCCTCCGATCGCCTCCGCCCGCCCATGGGCGAGAGCACGCATCTCCTCCTTGCCCCCGAAGGATATAGCATCGCGGGGACACGCCTCCACACATGCGGGTATTCCCCCCGCCCTGACCCGGTCGTAACAGAGGTCGCATTTGTACATCACGCCTCCCCCGGCAAACTTGGGAACAATCTTCAGATATAGCCCCACGCCCGCCTGACGGGCGGGGACACCCCAGGGACAGACCGTGCGGCACTTTGCCCCCCCAAAGCACAGGTCATGGTCAATAACGACGGGGCCTTCCGGCATCTTGTGCAGCACGCTGAAGGGGCAGAGATCCGCACAGGGGGGATTGTCGCAGTGCATGCACCGCCTCTGAATATACAGTGTCCGGTCCCTCCCCTCATGTTCCACAGCCACCTCCTGGACAAAGGTCCAGTTGTACGGCGTCAACCGGTCGGTAAGTCCCCTCTTCTTTGACCAGTCCTCCCTCTTCTTCTGGGGCCAGTAATTTTCTATATCTTTTATCGGTTCGGGAAAACGGTCTTCATTCTTGTCACGGCAGGAAGTGACACACGCTGGGAGCGGCAGATCCCTGCACCCGTCGCACCGCGTTAGATCTATCACCGTGCCGACGTCACGGCCCCCAGCCGCCTCGGCACGCTTGTCCATACCGGCCAGAACGAGTCCCCCCACCACGCTGGAGGCAACGGAACGCTTCAGAAATTCCCTTCTTGAGAAGTCTGACATGTCTGTACCATCCTCCTTCCACCGGGAAACATCCCATTGTGTGACCTCGTCACCACACCCCTGGCCCCCCCGGCCGACTACCGGTACGCGTTTATCTTGTCCATCAACAGCTGTTCAGGCATGGAACCGATAATATCGCCTACCTTCTCTCCGTTTTTGAAGACCAGCAGGTCGGGTATGGAACGGATACCGAACCTCGCCGCGGTCTGGTTATTACTGTCCACATCAAGCTTGGCAAAGACGATATCTCCCTGGTGGTCTTTCGCCAGTTTATCAAGGACCGGACCCATCATCTTGCACGGACCGCACCACTCCGCCCAGCAGTCGACAAGCAGCAGGGGATATTTCGCTATCGCCTCATCAATCGTGCCATCGGTCACCACAATCGGACTATCCGGACTATCTGCAAAAACTTCCATCTCTTTCCTCCTCTTTTTATTATTTCTTCCCGGCGGCACCGGAAAGAAAGTAAAACCACAACCGAACGCAATCCGCTTCGCCTCTTATCTTATTCGACGCTGCGCCGCTGTTCCTCATCCTCTATCAGGGCCAGAACTTTTTTCACAAACTCAGGGGTTTTCAAATAATAGCACCTCATATTTTTTTCCTTGCGACAGGCAACAATACCCTGCTTTTTGAGGATCGTAAGGTGCTGCGACACATTTGCCTGACTCGCCTGCACACTGTTTTTCACCTCGCCCACACACCGCTCACCCTGCGTCAGTTCTCTCACGATCCTGAGCCGCGTGGCGTTCCCCAATGTTTTGAAAAAATGAGACAGCTTCTCGTAGTCCACGCCTCTTACAGGCCCCTTCTATATAAGGATAAAGATATATTCTTGTTTCGTAATATAGCAACCCGTTCCCGGTTGTCAAGGATGCGGGGTCCTTATTCACGAAAAAGATGTGACAAAACGGGTGCGTCCTCACTCGCCCAGTTTTTCAAGCTCCTTTATAATAGACTCGAGAAATGGTCGTTTGTTGATGTCATTCACATCGATATATCGAATGATTCCAACCTTATCGATGATGATAATCGCCCGCTCCGCCGTTCCGTCGGAACGAAGCACGCCGAAGGTGTCGGCAACCTTCCCATGAGGCCAGAAATCGGAGAGAACCGGGAACCAGAGTTTTCCCATCTGATTCGTCCACGCGAAGAGGGTCGGGATATTGTCCACGGTAATTCCGAGAAGCACGGCATCGTGCCGGCTAAAGAGGTCCTGAAGGATGGCGTACCCCGGCCACTGATCGGAACAGACGGGGGTCCACGCGGCGGGGACAAAAGAGATCACGACGTGCCTCTTTCCGCGATACTGCGAGAGGGTTACCTTTCCCCCCGAAATCGCAGGAAGCGTGAAATCGGGGGCGATATCTCCCACCTTGACGCGCAGGACGCTGTCCGTGGGCTTGAGCTTCCCGGTCTGATAGATATTGCCCTTGAAGGCCTCCGACAGACCGTATGCGCTTGCCGCACCGGACAGGGCTACCACCAACAATAGCAAAAAAGCCTTATAGATTTTCATGAGTTCACCCTCCCTATTTCAGACCGGACAGCCAAATGATCTCTTTCAGGAATGCGCCGGCATCTTCAAAGCCTCCCAGCTTGGAATAAAAAACCCGGGCAGCACCCTTTTCGATCCTGGCCCCTATAAAATAGGGCGTCCTGACCTCCCCCACAGATAGATGGATCTGGAAATCCCTGTCCGGGGTGAGGGGAAACGGCACCTGGTACTTTTCCCTGAACACCTTCAGCTCATAGGAGGAATTTCCCGCTCCGATCCCTATCAGCTTGATCCTTCCCTTCAGCTTCGGGTTGCCCTCTATCAGCCGGTACAGCTCGTTCAGATTGGGCGCCTCCTTCTGGCAGAAGGGACAGTACATGCTCATGATCTCAAGGATGACCACGTCGGCCTTCACCTGCCCTACCTCAAAGAATTCTCCGGCCGGCAGGCCAAGGTATGCCCGGTGTCCACGTTCCGCCGGGACAACAAGTTTCAGAGCAGGCATGACCTCTCCACTCACCGGCGGCTGCGCCGCTGATGCGTACAGGAAGAAGATAACGGCAACCACCGCCACCACACATTGAACAAACCTTTTCATTGTTTCCCTCTCTTTTCTGTTGGTATCCCCTGTCGTTACAGAATCCCTATTCTCACACCGCATCAGGCCCCGTCAAGCCCGGGAGATTCCGTTCTCCGGTACCAAGAGACGGGATCCGTCAGGAATTCTTCGCTATCCTTCAGAGACAGATAGTGCTCCCGTTCCATGGAACTGAGGAGATCAAAGAAGGCCCTCTCGTTCGCATCGGACGAGCCGTCCCTCAGGTCGGCATAGTGTTGTATCCCCTGCGCCTCAAAATCGATGGCGATCCGGATCGCCTTGACATCATCGTCATCACCAGGGGGTATATCGCCGCCGGCGCCGACGGTCTTTTTGAACAGATCCTCTTCCTTTTTCCAACGCTTATGAAGCTCCTTCAGCCTCTCGTAGTGTTCCAGTTCATCATCCGCTATCTGTTCAAACATGGCCCTGCCCAGAGGGTTTTTCGTCCTTTTGGCGTTTTCGATATAAAAGGCCCGCTCCCTCTTTTCGTTCTCCAGGGCAACCTCCAGTGCATTCAACCGCCCACTCTTACCTTTCATTATACACTCCTTTCTGTCACATCACATGCTATGTCAGCTCAATGCTTCGCAGACGCCCGACCGTCTACCTTACCCCAGAAAAACCGGTACACCCACCCCTGATACGTAGCGATGATCGGGACAAAAATCAGGACCACACCCAGCATGATTTCAGTGTCATGGGGCTGGACACGGAGCTATGAACCGTCAGGCTGAAGGCCTTATCCAGGCTGGACGGAAGCAGGGGGGGGTAGAGACCCACCACCCC
>JAFCZZ010000172.1 GCA_019314085.1 Deltaproteobacteria bacterium
TTTTCATAAACATCGTGGTAGAGTCGGTCATAGAGCTCCCGGTTCTCCCGGTTCGGTTCGAATACCTCGCCGACATGGGTCATGGCCTTGATCGCCGATTCGAAATCGGCGTGCAGGCCGAGTCCCACAGCGGCATCTATTGCCGCCCCGAGACCGGATGTTTCATAGACATGTGGCCGGGACGTTGGCAGGCCGAAGATATCGGCCGTCACCTGCATGGCGTTTCTGCTCTGTGACCCGCCACCGGATACGCAGAGACTGGTTATGGGGATATGGGTCCGCTTTTCTATTCGCTCCTTCCCCTCCCTGAGGGCGTATCCCAGCCCCTCCAGGATAGCCCGGTAGACATGCCCCTTTGTGTGCACGTCACCGAAACCGATTATGGCACCCTTGGCTTCCGGTCCGGGAAGTTTTAGACCGGGGGTCCAGTAAGGTTGCAACACCAGCCCCATGGCGCCGGGCGGGATATCATCCACCAGTTTATCAAAGAGAGTCTCCGGCGTTACCCCCTGCCGGGACGCCTCCTCCTCCTCACGGTAGCCAAACTCCTTCTTGAACCAGCTCACCATCCAGAACCCGCGGTAGATCTGAACCTCTATGGTATGATAATCCGGTACAGCGGAGGGGTAGGGAGGGAGGAGGGGAATCGGTTCCACGTACTTCCTGCTGGTGACATTTATGGTGGCCGTTGTTCCGTAGCTCAGGCAGCCGATAGAGGGCTCGAGACTCCCCGAACCGATCACCTCGCATGCCTTGTCCGTGGCCGCTGCTATCAGGGGCAGCCCTTCCGGGATCCCTGTTTCCTCGGCGGCCTTTCGACTGATGCTCCCCAGGGGTTGACCCGGAGGAATGAGTTTTGGAAGCAACTCTCGTTCCACGGGAACAGCCTTCCACTTCCAGTCCCAATCGGAGGCCCAGCGCAGATGCTTGTAATCGAAGGGAATCATCGCCACCTGACACCCGATGGAATCTACAAACTCCCCCGTGAGGAGGTAGGTAAGGTACCCGGAGAGGAGGAGATATTTGTGCGTTTTTTCCCAGATGTCGGGCTGATAGGTACGGATCCAGTTTGCCTCCGCCTCGGCCTGGAGATAGGAGATCGTGTCGCTGGCGCGGGCAAGCCTGAACAGCAGGCCCCAGACCCCTCCAAGGGGGGGCAGCCCGTATGTCTTGCGCTGATCCAGCCATACCATGGCCGGACGAAGGGGCGTCCCGTCTTTGCCCACGTTCACGATCGTGCTTCTCTGTGTGGTAATGGAAACGCCGGCAAGCCGTTCCCGGTAGTTCCCCTGGTTCCATAATCCTTGGCAGGCCCGACAGAGGGCCTGCCAGAAGACGGCGGGATCCTGTTCCGCCCATCCGGGCTGTTCCGAGTAGTAGGGCTCAAAGATGACCTGCTGGCGTGCTATCATCTCCCCCTTCAGATCAAAGAGCAGGGCCTTCAGACTCTGTGTCCCGTTATCGATGGAGAGAAGCAGGTCCCTGTTTCCCATGGCATACCCCCGGTTTCCGGTTTTTTGCTGATCCCCCGTCCCTACTTTTTGTTGCCCGGGATCGAATATGAGCGCCTCCACAGTTCGAGGTAATCCTTGATCTCCTGTCTCCAGTGCCTCCTGTCCCACGGCAGCGAAGATTCACAGAGTTTCTGTACGCGCCTAATATACGCCTTGCCTCCCCCGGGTGTCAACAATCCTATCCGCACCCTCCTCAGGAGAAGATCGGAAAGATGTCGTACCTGCTCACGCCGTGCCACGAAGGGAAGCTCTGCCCACAGCGTCAGGGTGCCCGGGATGGGAGTGAGATCGGCGGGAGCCGCCTCTCTTGCCAGTTCGTCCGCGGCTGTTCCGTACCGGCCGTAGAGACGCCGCCACACTTGGGAGGACAGCCCGAAGATTTCCTGCGGACCCTCGGGTACCGGGGAGAAGACCGGATCATCTCTCCCGATAAATCGAACCGGGGGGAGGGATTCTTTGGCAGCCTTGAGCGTGTCCCAGGCCATCTTCCGGAATGTCGTCAGTTTCCCCCCCGTCACGGTCAAGAGCCCCCTGTCCTTCCAGACGACATAGTCCCGTGATTCTTCCGAGGGATCGAGATTGCCCTCACTGAGGACCGGCCTGATTCCCGCGAATGTTGCCATACAGTTACCCCTTGACACATCAAGGGAGGGGAAGAAGGTATGAACAGCCTCCAGCAGGTATGCTGTCTCCTCTTCCGTAATAGAGGGTTCATCGTGCATATCACCCCGGTGATCGATGTCGGTGGTCCCGACTAGGATGGCCCCCTCCCAGGGGATTGCAAAGACGGGTCTGTCATCGGCCGGGTGGACCAGGGCCACTGCCTCGTCGATGGGAATGACCGAAGAGGGAAAGACGAGATGGCTTCCCCTCAGGGGGTGGAGGTGCTGCTTCCGGTCGGGCGAGGGATGCAGTTCTTCACCCCAGGCGCCGGTTGCATTGATGACCGTGCGGGTGGAAATCGTTTCCCTCTCCAGGGTTTCCGTGTCTTCAATCACGACGCCCACGACGTGACCGTCATCGGCGCGGAGTATCTGACGTGCCGCCGTGTAGTTGAGGGCGCAGGCTCCGGAAGCGGTTGCCTCGTTGATCAGACGCAGCACCAGCCTCGCGTCGTCGACCTGGGCGTCAAAGAAGCGAAAGCCTCCCGCAAGATTTTTTCTCTTGAGGTAAGGGGTAAGAGCGGAGAAGTCCTCGGTGTCGTGGAACCGGTGTTGTCGTTCGTGCGCCATGAGATCGTAGAGAATCAGACCGATATTGAGGGACCATTTGCCCGGCGATGTGCCCCGGTACACCGGCATGAGGAACCCGATCTGTTCAACCAGCCCGGGGGCCTCACTCAGCATGCGCTCTCGTTCTTCAACGGATTCCTTTGTGAGCAGGAGGTGCCCCTCCTTGAGATAACGCAGGCCGCCGTGGACCAGTTTTGTTGAACGGCTCGATGTCCCCCATGCGAAGTCCATACGTTCCACGAGGAGGGTGTCAAGACCGATGCGTGTGGCCTCTCTGAGAATCCCGGCCCCCGTTATCCCCCCTCCTATCACCACGAGGTCCCACTCTTCTCTCAGGTTCTCGAGCGCCATTTCTTTATCCCTCATGCGTTGTCTGTATTCGGTTCCCCCGATGGGAGGAGACTCGATGATAATATCAGGGGGATCCATCGTCCTTCTCTTCCTGTATGAAGTCGAGGACGTGCCGGTAGATCTCCTTTCTCGGCATATCCATCTCCTTCGAGAGGGCATTGATGATATCCCGTGTGGAGGATGCGGGATCTGTGCGTGCCTCCTGAAACCGTGCCCGTATCTCTTCAGGGGACGCTCCCGGGCGGGTGGGTGCGGCTCCTGAAACGACCAGTGTGATCTCCCCCTTTACCTTTTTCCCCCGGAGAGATTTTATCACCTCAGCAACGGTGCCGCGCAGTGTCTTTTCGTATATCTTTGTCAGCTCGCGGGACACGGCGATCTGCCGGTCCCCGAGGACCTCACCGACATCCTCGAGGGCGGAGACGATACGATTGGGGGATTCGTAGAAGACCATGGTCTTTGACTCCTCTTTGAGGGTCTCGAGGAGGTGCCTCCTCTTCCCGCGTCGGGAGGGGAGGAATGCGAAGAAGGCAAAGCTGTCCATGGGGAGACCGGAGACGTTCAGCGCGGCAACCGCGGCAACTGGTCCGGGAACGGGAACAACCCCGATAGATTCGGCGATGGCCTGTTTGACAAAAATATACCCGGGATCGGATATCCCGGGTGTTCCCGCATCGGAGACGTAGGCGATATCGGTACCCTCGCGCAGTCTGGTTATCAGGTGGGCGCTCTTTTTCAGTTCATTGCGGTCGTGGAGACTGGTCAGGGGTGTGTCGATCCCGTGGGCATCGAGGAGTATTCTCGTCCTGCGCGTGTCTTCCGCCGCGATCAGCCCTACCTCTCTGAGGATACGGATGGCACGGAGGGTTATGTCCTCTAGGTTACCGATGGGGGTGGCAACGATGTATAGGGTTCCTTGTTGCATAACAATCCACGATTACAAACTCAAGTCGAAGGCGTTTCGTATCAGTTCTACCCGGTTTTTCTGCGGCATGAAGCGTATCGCCACCACATCGAACCTCGCGTTGTAGTCGGCAAGTCCCTTCTCCTGCAGATAGTGGAGCGCCACCTTCGAGATCTTTTTCTGCTTGGCTGGGCCGATGGCCTCTTCGGGTGAGCCGAAGGTGTCCGATTTCCTCCCCTTGACCTCGACGAAGACTATGTCCTTTTTGTCCATGGCTATGATGTCGATCTCTCCGTATCGGCACCGGTAATTTCTCTCGACGATCCGGTACCCCTCCTTTTTCAGGCAGACGGCCGCGATATCTTCCCCTCTTATGCCCTTCTCTCTGTTATTTGACCCTGAAGGACCTTCGGTGGATCTTGCATCGGCCATATTCTTTTACCGCCTCCCGATGTTCCTCAGTTCCGTATCCCTTATTCTTGAGAAAGTTATACTGGGGATACAGGACATGATATCGGTCCATGATATGATCTCTTGATACCTTTGCTATGACGGAAGCGGCCGCCACGGAAAGGCTCAGGGAATCTCCCTTGATAATCGTTTCCTGCGGGATGGATGTGTGAATGGTATTTATTCCGTCTATGAGGATGTAATCAGGCTGGGGGGAGAGGTCTGAAACGGCCATCTTCATCGCCGACAGTGTTGCCTGGAGGATGTTGATTCGGTCTATGACCGGGGCCTCTATGATGCCCAGACCAACGGAGATGGCGTCGTTTCGTATAGTGGTGAATCCGGAGGAAAGATGACTGCCGCCGCAACAACGGGACCTGCGAGGGGACCCCTCCCGGCCTCGTCGACGCCGGCGATCGCGTCAAAACCACGCCGACGGGCACGCAGTTCAAATTGATGCATATCACCTTCTGCCAAGTTCCTTTATCCTTGCCTTCTTACCCTTGAGATCCCTCAGGAAATACAGCCTCGATCGCCGCACCCTGCCCCGCATGACCACCTCTATCTTGTCGATAATGGGGGAGTGGAGGGGAAAGGTCCTCTCGACGCCGACGCCGGAAGATATCTTCCGGACGGTAAACGTGGCGCGGTTCTGTCCCGCTCTCTTGCGTATGACGGACCCCTGAAATACCTGGATGCGTTCCTTCTGACCCTCTACGATCTTTACATGCACCTTCACGGTGTCACCCGGCTTGAAACCGGGAATATCAAACCTCATCTGTTCCTTCTCAAGTGTATCGAGAACATTCATGACCCAAAATCCTCCTCTGAAATAGCATATTTATAGTTAGTTCTGTCTGCATAATCTGTCCAGCGTGACGGCTGCCGCCGACCTGACGGACAGGTGGTTGTAATCCGAATTTCCCTCTATCGGTTCTATAAGGAAATCGGCCTTCTGAATAACCTCTTCGACTATCCCCCATCCCGTTCCAAACACGATGAGAAAGGCCTCGCTGCTCTGGGATATCTTTTTCCCTAGTTCTTCACAGGTCAGGGAATTTTCCCGGGATGAGGCACTCGTAACCACCACATTGACCCTTTCCCCTGTCTCCTGCGACAGGGCCGCTATGGTGCCGTCAAGTGTTTCTTCCACCCTCACGATATCAAAGGCCTGTTTCCTCGAAGGGTTGTAGGTGATACCGTATCCCTTCTGCCAGTGATGCAGGATACGCTCCACGAACCTTTTCTGCTGTTCTATCGGCGTTATGATGTAAAATCGTTTCACGCCGTACGTCCTTGCGGCCCGTGATATATCGTGTATATCCATATTGGTTACCGCCGTCGTCACAATATCGCCTCTCTTATTGTAAACGGGGTAATGTAAAAGAGCAATGTACAGGTTTCCAGAGCGCATTACACACATCCAGGGTCCTCTGCCTTAAGCTCCCCGAGTACCCTTGTATCGTCCTCCGTAAGATCAGCCTGCCTGAGCATATCCGGCCTTCTGTGCAGGGTTCTTCGGAGGGATTCCCTGCGCCGCCACTCGTCTATCTTCTTCTGGTGCCCCGAAAGGAGCACGTCCGGAACCTTCCACCCTTTGTACTCTCGGGGGTTCGTGTAATGAGGTCCCTCCAGGAGCCCGGTCGAAAAAGAATCAAACAGTACCGAATCGCTGTTTCCCACGAAACCCGGAACAAGACGGGAGACCGCGTCGACCACGACCATTGCGGGCAACTCCCCGCCACTCAGGATATAGTCCCCTATCGATATCTCTCTATCAACCAGATGCTCTCTGACCCGCTCGTCTATTCCCTCGTAGTGCCCGCATATCAGGACAATTCTGGGGTGATGAGAGAGTTCCTCCGCGATCTTCTGGCTAAACGGCTCACCCTGCGGTGAGAGGAGGATGACACACTTCTCCTTCTCCCCGGCGGGAGTAATGGCTTCCAAGGCATGTGAAACAGGCTCTACCTTCATGACCATTCCGCCACCCCCTCCGTAGGGGGTATCGTCTGTCGTCCTGTGCTTGTCTCTGGTATAATCCCTAATATTATGAAGGTTTACTTCGACGAGGCCCTTGTCTATGGATTTTTTGATGAGACTGCTGCCAAGGGTGGATTGAAACATTTCCGGAAAGACGGACAAGATATCAAAAGCAATCATTCTACAGCCCTTCGGGCAACCTCACGACCATAAGGCCTTTTCCAATATCGATCTTCCGTACCACATCATCAAACGCCGGAATGAGGATCTCCCTTTCACCACCGTTGCAGATATAGACATCGTTACTTCCCGTCGGCAGGATTGTTGTGATCTTCCCCAACCGTTGGCCCTCTTCCGTAACGATATCAAGCCCGATAATATCCCTCCAGTAGTACTCACCATCCGGAAGGCTTTCCGGGGGAATAAAGAGAGATTGCCCTACCAACTCGCCGGCTGTCTCGAGATCTTCGATACCTTCAAGTTCAAGAGAAAATGAACCTCTCTTAACGCGAAGATATCTCACGTTGAAAGGGGATGCGCGCTCAATATCTTTACCGACGAAGATATTCGCCAGTGCTTCGAGCTCCCGCGCCGGTTCACCATATGAAAGAACCTTAAGCCGACCTTTAAGGCCGCTGGGTTTAACGATTTTTCCTATCTCGAGCAGGTCATTCACTTATTCTATAATTTCGAGAACCGCTCTTTTGTGTATCTTGGATGACGCTGCGCTCAAGATGGTTCTCATTGCCTTTGCGGTTTTTCCCTGTTTTCCTATTACCTTCCCCAGGTCATCCTTTGCAACCCTCAATTCGATGACAGAAGTCTGCTCGCCGACTATCTCAGAACAGTCGACATCATCAGGATAATCTACCAAAGCCTGAGCCATATACTTGACCAAATCTTTCATCACAGTGCCCCTCCTCCGTGGTTATTGGAATAAGTAAGATGAAGACGATTTAGTACTACCCAAACCCTATGTCTCTGCTTTTTCAGCTTCTTGC
>JAFCZZ010000173.1 GCA_019314085.1 Deltaproteobacteria bacterium
TCATGGCGGAATCGAGTTATAATCCCAGGGCCGTTTCCAAGAGGGGCGCACGCGGGCTCATGCAGCTCATGCCAACAACGGCAAAGTCTCTCGGTGTGAAGGACAGTTTTAATCCTGAGCATAATATACATGGCGGGGTTAAATACTTTAAACGGCTTCTCGACAGATTCGACGGGGATACCGGGATGGCCCTCGCGGCATACAACGCCGGGAGCAAAAAGGTCAGAAAATACAAGGGAATACCGCCATTCAAGGCCACACGACACTATATCAAGAGGGTCTTTTCCTACTACAACCGCTACAAGACGGACTCTGACCGGGTATAGGCGTAACCGGGCGGGGAATCTCGTGTTGTTAAGGGAACTGTTTGTTTCGTACTCGCTCGCTTACCCCGCTGTTCCATTCAATCGCCTCCACCCCCCAGTACCGCGTACAGTCTCACGCGGCCGGCAAGCTTCGCCAGCAATCCCTGTTCAGAACTGTATAACGACCGGTGCGCATCAAGGACGCCCAGATAACTGTCAATCCCCTTCATATAGCGTTCGTTCGAGAGGCGGTAGGTTTCCGCAACGGCATCCACCAGGGATTGTTGCGCCGATACCTGCTCGTCGACCGTCCCCCGTACGGCAAGGGCATCGGCCACCTCCCTGAATGCCACCTGAATAGTCCTCTCATACCGGGTCAGGACGATTTCCCGCTGTGCCTTGCTCACCCGCAGCGCGGCCCACGTCCGGGCATCAAAGATCGGTATCGTAATCCGCGGCACAAAACTCCAGGTAGCCGAGCCGGAGCTGAACAGACCGGACAGCTCGGCGCTTGCGGTTCCCGCCGTGGTGGTCAGAGAAATGCGGGGGAAAAGGGCCGCCCGTGCCGCGCCGACAAAGGCATAGGCCCCCCGGAGCCGGTGCTCCGCCGCCATGATATCGGGCCGGTTCAGAAGCGCCTCGGAGGACAGGCCCGGAGAAATGTCTTTTGGGGGGGTGACGCTGCTCAGCTCCGCGGGCAGGAGATCTTCGGGCACCGGAGAACCGGCCAGAAGGTCCAGGGCATTGCGGTCCTGCGCCGCCAGTCGCGTGTAGCGGGCGAGATCGCCCCGGGCCGCTTCAACCTGAGCTTGGGCTCGACGCAGATCCAGTTCGTTCGCGAGTCCGACCCTATACCGATGCTGAATTAAGGTGTAGGCGGCCTCCTGAGACTCAAGGGTGAAACGTGCCAACTGCAGGGTCTCCCGATCGGCCGCAAGGGTCAAGTACGCATTGGCAACCTCGGATACAAGCAAAATCTGTACGCTGCGGCGGGCCTGCTCCGTGGCGAGATATTCTTGGAGCGCCTGATCTTTCAGGCTGCGGATACGGCCGAAGAAGTCTATTTCCCAGGAGGTGATACCCAGAGAGAAACTGTCTTTTTCCGATATCACAGATTTCCCGGTGGATGAGAGATCCGCCGGCACACGTTCCTTGCTCATGCTCCCCGCCGCATCAACCGAGGGAAACAATGCAGCCCGCTGAACACCATACAAAGCTCGCACCTTTTCGGCATTCAAGGCGGCAAGCCGCAGATCGCGGTTGTTATTCAGGGCCGTTCTGATAATCGTCTGCAGTTTTTGGTCGGTGAAGAATTCCTGCCACTTCAGCGCAGGGGCTGCCGCCGACCCGGACGCCTCCCGGACGCCCTCGTAGGCCGTCCCCTGCGGCCAGTCATGAGGGACGGGGGCTTCAGGCCGCGTATATTCAGGGGCCAGGGAACAGCCGCCCAGGAAAAGGGTAATCCCAACCAGTATACAAAGAAGTGGTCTCCTCATGTCATTGATCCCTCGGTGTATGTACAGCGTCTGTTTGTGCTGATTCCTTCTTCCGTTGTCTGCCGAAGAACTTTTCGATCAGGACATAGAAAAGGGGCGAAAAGATAATCACCAGGACGGTGGCGGTCACCATCCCCCCCAGTACGCTGGTGCCGATGGCGTTCATGGCCCCTGCTCCGGCGCCGGTGCTGATGGCAAGGGGCAGGACCCCGAAACCGAAGGCAAGCGAGGTCATGATGATCGGACGAAATCTGAGCTTTGCCCCTTCCAGGGTGGCCTCCATCAGCCCCATCCCCTGCTCCAGCCCACCCTTGGCGAACTGGACGATCAGGATGGCGTTCTTTGTGGCCAGGCCCAGGGTGGTTAGAAGACCGATCTGGAAATATATGTCGTTGGCCAACCCCCGCATGCTCGTGGCGATGATGCCCCCGATAACGCCAAGGGGGAGGATCAGCAGGATCGAGATCGGAATGGTCCAGCTCTCGTACAGCGCCGCCAGGCACAGAAAGATCACGAATATGGAGAACGCGTACAGGAGGGGCGCCTGCGTACTCGACATCCGCTCCTGGTAGGAGAGGCCGGCCCAGTCAAACCCGATACCCATGGGCAGTTTCCCAACCGCCTCCTCCATCGCCTGCATGGCCTCGCCCGAGCTCCTTCCCGCTGCCGGCTCCCCCCAGATGTTGAGGGAAGGAGAACCGTTGAAGCGTGCCAGCCTGGGGGCGCCGGAGGCCCACCGGCCGGAGGCGAAGGAAGAGAAGGGGACCATCCTGCCCTGGGTATTCCGGACATACAGCTTGTCCAAATCATTGGGGAGCATGCGGTAGGGGGCGTCCGCCTGGACATACACCTTTTTCACCCTGCCGCCCTGGACAAAGTCATTGACATAGGAGCCCCCGAAGGCCGCCGAGATCGTATGGTGGATCGAGGTGATGGGAACCCCCAGGGCGCCCGCCTTCTCCCAGTCCACGTCGATGCGGTATTCCGACACATCCTCCATGCTGTTGGGACGGACGGAGGTCAGCCGCGGGTCTCGTGCCGCTATGTCGAGAAGCTGGTACTGCGCTTCCATGAGTTTCTGGTGTCCGAGACCGCCCCGGTCCAGGAGTTCAAAGTCAAACCCCTTGGCCATGCCCAGCTCGGAAACCGCAGGGGGTGGGAAGGCAAAGACCATGGCGCCCCGGATACTTCCAAGGGCTTTCGTCGCCCGCCCGGCGATGGCCTTGACCCGCAGGTCTTCCCGCTCTCGGAGTTCCCAGTCCTTCAACTTGATAAACACCATGCCGTTATTCTGCGCCCTCCCGGAAAAACCGTAGCCGGAAAGGATAAAGGTAGACACCACCGTTTCTTTCTCGTGTGTATGAAAATAGGCCTCAATCTGCTTCGAGATCGCCTTGGTCTGCTCCAGCGTGGAGCCGCTCGGGAGGATCACCTGGGCGAAGATTGTCCCCTGGTCTTCATCGGGGAGGTAGGCGGTGGGCATGCGTATAAACAGGATTCCCATGGCCGCGACGATGACGATAAAAACAACAATATATCGCAGCGTCTTGGAAAAAGAATGATCGACAAGCCGTACATAGAGGTTCCGTATTCCGAAGAACACGCGGTCGAACCACAGGAAAAAGGGGCGCAGAAAGAAGATCGCGTTTTCCGCCGGTTCATGCCCGGCCTTAACCGGCTTAAGGAGAGATGCGCAGAGGACCGGTGTCAGGATCAATGCCACGGCTACCGACAGGGGCATGGCGGCGATGATGGTCACGGAAAACTGGCGGTAGATGACGCCGGTGGACCCGGGGAAGAAGGCCATAGGGCCGAAGACCGCCGAGAGGACCAGTCCGATTCCGATCAGAGCGCTGGTGATCTGTTCCATGGACTTGGCCGTGGCCTCTTTGGGGGGGAGCCCTTCTTCTGCCATGATCAGCTCGACATTTTCCACCACCACGATGGCGTCGTCGACCAGGAGGCCAATGGCCAGCACCATGGCGAACATGGTCAGCATGTTGATCGAAAAGCCGAAGATCCCCAGCATCGCGAAGGTCCCCAGGATCACCACCGGCACCGCGATGGTCGGGATCAGGGTGGCTCTCATGTTTCCCAGGAAGAGCCACATGACCAGGAAGACCAGAATGATCGCCTCGAAAAGGGTCTTCACCACCTCATTGATGGCCACTTTGATGAAGAGGGTGGAGTCCATGGGGTAGACGACCTTCATGCTCGCGGGCAGGAACCGGAGCATCTCCGCCATCTTTGCCTTGACGGCGTCGGCCACATCCAGGGCGTTGGCACCGGCCGCCTGCCGTACGGCGATCCCCGCGATAGGCATTCCGTTATAGGCGGTCTCGACATCGTAATACTCGGTCCCCAGCTCCGTTCGGCCTACATCGCTGATCCTCACGACGGAGCCGTCCGGATTGATTCGGATGGGGATGGCGGCGAACTCGTCCGGCGTCTTGAGCATGTTCTGGACAACGATGGAGGCGTTCAGGCGCTGGCCTTCCACCGCGGGTCCTCCCCCAAACTGCCCGGCGGAGACCTCCACATTGTAGGCCTTGAGCGCCGTGACCACTTCCTCCACCGTCAGACGATACGCCGTCAGTTTGCCGGGGTCGAGCCAGACGCGCATCGCATACCCGGCGCCGAAGACCTCCACCTCCCCTACTCCCGGCACCCGGGCCAGGACACTCTCCATGTTGGATTTGGCGTAGTCCCTCAAATCCTTGCCGTCCATGCTGCCGTCTTCCGAGATCAGCCCCACGAACAGCAGGTAATTCCTGGTGGATTTGCGGACGTTGACCCCCTGTTTCTGAACAACGTCGGGAAGGCTCGACATGGCGAGTTGGAGCTTGTTCTGCACCTGTGTCCACGCGATGTCCGGGTCGGTCCCGGCCTCAAAGGTCATATCGATACGGCAGGCGCCCGCCGAATCGCTGGTCGCGGACATATAGAGCAGATTTTCGAAACCGGTCATCTTCTGCTCGATGATCTGGGTCACGCTGTTTTCAACGGTCTCCGCCGAGGCCCCCGGGTAGATGGCAGACAGGGAGATGGTCGGCGGAGCGATGGGAGGATACTGGGAGATGGGCAGGTTATATATCGCAAGCCCCCCCGCCGCCATCGTGATGATCGCGATGACCCAGGCAAACACCGGCCGGTCCAGGAAAAATTTCGACAGCATCTCGCTCCTCCGTTAGTCCAATGGTGATGAGGGCTTGGCAGCGGTGTCAGCCTCAGGACGGCTCACGTCGCCCCCGTTCAAAGATACCGCCTTGACCCGTGATCCGGGCCTCACCTTCTGTATTCCCTCCACGATGACCCGTTCGCCGG
>JAFCZZ010000174.1 GCA_019314085.1 Deltaproteobacteria bacterium
CCGGTCAGATTGATCGCCGCCCCCACCTTTATCGTCTTTGCGTGCAGGCCCGGGGTCATCCCCAGAATGACAACAACACCTATGATAATACACCATATTCTCCGCATTGTTCCCTCCTCCTTTCAAAATAAAAAGGGCCGTGGATAATCCACGGCCCCAAAAAACAGAAAAGCCGTGGGCAAACACTCGGTCTGCCCACGGCTCATACAGCGCTACATCAAGAGCTCAGAAGGCAGACCTCCCCAAAAAAACCAAAAAAGCTAAAAAACCCGCCTGTCTGTTTGCCCATGATATTTTCCATTTTGTGCATCCTTACTGATTTTCCGGTTTCATAAACCGGAAACAACCAGAAAGTCAAGATAAAACTCAATTCATGAACTTTAAAAACTTGGAGTCCGCACCTATAACCAGCTTCGTATCATCCTTAAGGGCCTTCTTGTATGCCTCGAGGCTCCTGATAAACTCATAGAACTTAAGGTCTTGCTGATACGCGTCGGCGTATATCTTCACCGCCTTGGCATCCCCCTCGCCCTTCAGCTGCTCGGACTCCTTATAGGCCTTCGCCAGGATGATCGTCCGTTCCATATCGGCCTTTGCCGTAATCTTCTTGGACTCCTCTTCCCCCTCAGAACGGTACTGTTTCGCCTGCCGCTCCCTTTCGGCCTTCATACGTCCGAACACATGCTTCTCATTCTGTTCGGGCAGGTCCGCCCGTTTTATCCTCACATCCACGACGTGGATACCGTAATCCTTGGCGCGCTCGGCAGATTTTTTTGTCACCTTCGTCATAATGAAATCACGGGTGCTCGACACGATATCCGACAGGTCATGCTGCCCCAGCTCAACCCGGAGCTGCGCGTACACGATGTCGTCCAACCGTGACTGGGCGCCGTTTTCATTCTTCACCGTGGTATAGAATCTCAGCGGATCCGCAATGTACCACTTCGTATAGTTGTCCACGACGAGGTTCTTCTTGTCCTTCGTCAGAATCTCGGTCGGCGTCGCGTCGTACACCAGTATCCTTCGTTCAAACTGGACCACCTGCTGGATAAAGGGGACCTTGAAGTGGAGCCCGGGGCCGTATGTGCCCGCCAACGGCTTCCCCAACTGTATGACGATCGCCTGCTGCGTCTGGTCGACGGTAAAGACCGCGAGAGACGCAACAAAAATAACGATCAGAGCGGCTATTATTCCTAATTTCCCTTTTGTCTTCATTGTCAGCCTCCGAACAGAGCTACTTCGTGTTTATCGTCTTGTCGCCAAGCGACAGATGGGGGAGCATATTCTTTCCGATCTTTTCCGAGACGATAACCTTCTCGATTCCCGGAAGTATCTCCTCCATCGTTTCTATATACAGCCTCTTCTCCGTCACTTCCTTGGCCATCTTATACTGCTTGAGCACCTGCAGGAATCTGCTCGCGTCACCCTCGGCGGAGATGATCTTGGCTTCCTTGTAGGCTATGGCGTCATTGACAATCTGTGACGACTTCCCCTTTGCCTTCGGGAGTATCTCATTCCGGTATCCGAATGCGTCATTTACCATCTTGGCCTTGTCTTCCTTCGCACTGGCAACATCCTTGAAGGCCGCCATAACCTGGTCGGGGGGGTGAACATCCTGGAGCTGAACGGCCACAATATGAATTCCCGCGTCGTACTCGTCCAATATCTGCTGGAGAATTGCCTTTGTATCCTGCTGGACCTTGAACTTACCGGTGGTCAGAATGTCATCGATCTCACTCTCTCCGGCCGTTTCACGCATCGCGGCCTCCGCGGCATCCTTGACCGTCTTGGCCTGGTCCTTCAGGTTAAAGAGGTAGGCCGCCGCGTCCTTTATCTTGAACTGGACGATAAAGGACAGATTCACGATATTTTCGGCCTTGGTGAGCATCAGGCTCTCATCCGTGACCGTCCTGATCCTGCCAAGCTGCCTGTCTCCTATCGTTCTGAATCCTATCTCTATCCTTTGTACCTGCGTTACCCTCGGCTTCAGAACCGTCTCTATCGGCGCCGGGGCATGGTAGTGAGGACCCGGCGTTGTAGTGCGCACCGCCTTGCCGAATCTCTTGACCACACCGACCTCGTCAGGGGCGACAAAATAGATCCCGGATGCGAGCCAGAGGATCAGCAAGACAACCACTATCACGGGGATCAACCCGTATTTTCCGCCGAAGGGAATTTTAAAAGGGATCGCTTTCTTGATCTTTTCAATCGCCTCTTTCAGATCGGGCGGCTGCTTATTCCCCCAGGGACTTCCATCATCATCCTGCCACGCCATAACGCTACCTCCCGGTAATTCTTTTGTGAATTCTTATGGCCTTACCTAGCATGGCATCAAAGGAGTGTCAACACATATCGGAGACAAGCGTATTGTCCAAACCGGCCATATATGGTAGGAGACGATATATCAAACTTTACAGGAGAGATCATATGAATCCGCAGGTATTCAGGGAATATGATGTCAGGGGTCTCGTCGGAGAGGACTTGAATCACGACTTCGTCTATGACCTGGGGCGGGCCATCGGCACCTATGGAAAAGAACGGGGCGTAAAGGTCATGACCGTCGGGAGAGATTGTCGGCTGAGCTCTGAGGAATACGAGGCGGCGGTCATTGATGGGCTTCGCTCGACAGGCATCGACGTGATCGATATCGGCCTGTGTGCCACACCTATCCTCTACTATTCCATCAGGTCCCTGAAGGCCGACGGCGGGATCATGATAACCGGAAGTCATAATCCTCCGGAATTCAACGGTTTCAAGATATGCATCGGTCCCGACACCATCTACGGAGAAGACATACAAAAGCTGCGGACCATCATGGAGGGCGGCCGGTACGCGTCGGGAACGGGGACAACCCGGCAGAGTGACGTCGCGCAGGACTACCGGGAGTACCTGTTCAATAATGTCACGATACACGAGGGTCTGAACGTGGTTGTCGACGGTGGCAACGGCGTGGGTGGATTCTTCGCCGTCCCCCTCCTCGAGCGGTTCGGGTGCTCCGTCACCCCCCTCTACTGTGATATGGACGGCCATTTCCCCAACCATTTCCCCGATCCGACCGTCGAGGAAAACCTCACGGGACTTATACGGCTGGTCAAGGAGAAGAAAGCGGACATCGGAATCGCCTACGACGGTGACGCGGACCGTATCGGCGTCATAACGGATGAAGGGAAGATCGTGCGGGGAGACGAGCTCTTGCTCCTCTTCTCACGAGCGATACTGAAAGAGAATCCCGGCGCGGCGATCATAGGAGAGGTCAAGTGCTCTCAGACGCTCTACGACGATATAGCACAAAAGGGTGGCCGGGGGATCATGTGGAAGGCGGGGCACTCGCTGATCAAGGGGAAGATGAAGCAGGAGCACGCCCTCCTGGCGGGAGAAATGAGCGGCCACATCTTCTTCGCGGACCGCTATTTCGGCTATGACGACGCCATCTACGCGTCGCTGCGCCTCCTTGAGATCCTCTCCCTGACGGGACAGAAGCTCAGCGAACTCCTCTCGGACATCCCCCGCACCTTCAACACCCCGGAGATACGGGTGCCGTGTTCCGACGATATAAAGTTTCAGGTAGTGGAAAAGGTCAAGGACCGGTTCGCGGCCGACTACGACGTGATCGACATCGACGGCGTACGCGTCCAGTTCAAAGACGGATGGGGGCTTGTCCGGGCATCGAATACCCAGCCCGTCCTGGTCCTGCGCTTCGAATCGAAGACCGAAGAGGGTCTCGCTGCTATACGTAAGCTGGTAGAGGGTGTCCTGAAAGAGGTCACGGGATAGTCGTGAATCACACTTCGGCGGGTACGCTACGATAGCGTGCATTCATCCCGTTCGACTTTCCACATCTCATTTCTTCTGTACAATGATGCCGTAATGATATGGCGGCAAGTCTATATGGGCAAACATAACGCTGAATCCCGCCGCCTCCAAACAGTTGGGCAGGATGCTCTGCGTGTAGAAGATTAAACAGCATCACATAGTCGGCGAATGAATCGCCGAACCCTGTCCCGTCGGCAACGAAGTCACGCGTGTATAGGTTGATGTTCAGACACCCAGCGGCCTTTGCTTTGTGTCTGGTTTCTTCAATCATGGATTGCTCAATATCAAATGCGTGAACCGTTCCGGTTGTCATCAGGGCCGCGGGGATCGTGAATGTTCCGTAGCCACAGCCGAGATCAATAACATTCGCCATGTCTCCGCGCAAACTGAGTGTCTGGAGTGTCCGGGCAGGGCTGAAGAAGGTTTGCCACATTTCTTCGGATGGCATTCCGCTGTCTCGTATTTTCATTCGTGTCCTCGTAATCGAACAGTGTTCCCATGGTTCTGATAAAAAGCTAAACACGGCAATTTTGCCGAAGGAGACCCAATGAAACAGGCCGCCCGCTTTTATACGGGCGGCCCTTCTCTCACGAACTGCTCAATCAGACAAAAAGAAACGTCTATTCATCCAGGTATCTGTCTCTCGGCCATTCTGATATCAGCTTGTCAACCTCTTCTTTCTTCGATTTATACCCTACAATATAGAATACACTTCCGATTGCAAGCCATACAAGGGAATAGAGAAGTGCCTTCGGTCCCTGTGTAATCAAAAGACCGACAGAGACAATAATACCAAACCAGGGGATAACAGCCTTCCAGCCGTTTAGTTTCAGGGGTGCCTTTGCGTACAGCTCCGGCTGCGTCTTCGGGGCCATAATAACCCCGACGTGGGTGACAATCCAGTTAAACAGGAACATGAACACCACAACTTCCGCCACCAGTTGAATCGTCCCGGAAATTATCAGAAAAATGGTCATACCGGCGGTAAGAATCAACGCATTACTCGGAACCCCGAATTTATTGATGGTCATAAGCGGCTTGGGAAGTAACCTGTCACGCGATGTCCCAAAAAGAATCCTGGTACCCACCGTCTGCTCGGCATTATGAGATGAAAGAATTGCGGCAAAGGCGACCAGAATAATGAAGGTCACCCCAAAGGTACCCATATATTTTGCCGCAACGGCGGCGAAGGGCGCTTCGGCTCCCGCAAACTCTTCCCAGGGCAGGACGGCCGTCGACACAAAGGCCGACACGACATAGAGTACGGTCGGTACCGATATACCGAGAATGATACCCCAGGTAATCGTTTTTGCCGGATCCTTTGCTTCTTCACCCAGGTCGGCTGCAAGTGTAAGGCCCGCATAGGCAAAGATGAGAAGGGATGCCCCCTTCCAAACACCCTTGAATCCCAGAGGAGACCCCATCGCTATATATTCCGCGTTCATGTGGGGAAGGCCGAGCAATATATAGATAACGATACCGGCAATCATAAACAAGAAAAGCACATTTTGTATGATTGAAACGGTCTTGATCCCAACCCAGTTTATAATAAAAAATATGATCGTAATAACGACACCCCCCACGATGACATTGAATTTCAGATCAAGGTTCGGGAGAGCATTCCAGTAGAGGATAAACGCCTTTGCCGTAATCGCAACGGGCCCGATCAGTGCGAGCCACATTGCCCACCCCGATAGAAACCCTACATATTTCGACACAATCCGTGTCGGATAGACATAACTCTCCCCACCCTCTACAGGATACATGAGGTTCAGCATGACCGTACTTATGCCCACAAGTATTACCGGAACGGCGCCGATGGCAAAGGATACCCACGTCAGGGCACCCGCATATTTTGCCGCAATTCCGGTTATCACGAAAACGCCTGCACCAATGACGATCCCTGCGGTAATCGCAGTCACATCAAGTATCCCGAGTTCTTTTCTCAGATGCTTCTTCCCGTTTCCCATGTGTCACCTCCTTATTTTGTTAAATTTCTACATCTCAATCACCATACCCGTCTGTAATGGTGAAAACCGCTCTTTGAAGATCCTGTACAGTTCGGCCTGTGCTTTGAAACCCGTACAATGCCCCGGATATATCCAATCGGGATCGAGTTTCTTCAGTGCCTGAGAAGTTTCTTTAATCCTTGAATCGGATGCCTCTACAAGATGAAAACCGCCGACAATTCCATGTATCTTCTTTATCCCCGTCAACTTCATTGACTGCAGGCATATATTGACGATACCGGCATGGCTGCATCCCGTAACTATTACAATCCCCTTATCTTCAATATGTGCGATCACGGAAATGTCGTCGAGCATTGCGTCCTCTATATAGTGACCGTTTTCTATCGTGAAAAGCGACATGCCAACTTCCTCGAAGTCCGTGACCCTTTCTACCTCGCCCGTTGTGATGAGTCCCGGCATTGCTTCCATCGAATCTTTCGTCAGATACAGGAGGCCGCCCGCTTCCTCGATATCCTCCCTCCTGTCGCCATCCATCACACCGATATGTCTCAGGGATGGTTCGGTCACAAAGTTAAGACGGAAGATATCGGGATGTGCAATAACGGGAACGTCTTTCTTTCCGATCTTCTTGAGAACCTCTGCAAGCCCCTGGGTATGATCGTAGTGACAGTGAGTGAGAACAATCATGTCGATACAGGTGGGAGAAATTTGCATCTTTTCCATGTTCTCGAGAAGCGCCTTGGGATTCTGACCCACATCGACCAATATATTTTGTATCAATCCTTTCCGCTCGGCTTGAAGAAGGAGCGATATTCCGTGTTGTCCCAGATAGGGACTTTCGTACATGACAGAATCCTCGGCAATCACCGTTATTGTCAATTTATCCAGGGTACCGTTTGTTTTCTTCTTCATGTCTGGCCTCTCCTGTTTATCCAAGTATGCAAAGGGTCATCCATTCGACCCCACCGTTTCCGTGCGTTCAAGTTTCATGATTAAACGAATACAGGACTTTTACTAGAATATCAAGGAATTGAAAAAGGCCCCCTCGCAGAAATTAATTTGAATCTGAGACCGCTCCCAGTTAATTGAAACGTCGCTACACCGGTGAAGGGGGGACTACAAACTTCCCTTGGAGTGGAGAAAATAATGTCATAAGGCTTTTTCATGCGATAGAACTCATTTTTTTCTCGCGGATGTCTTCTGCCTGGAGTCAAGAAAATCATGAGTAAAGAACAAGTAGCAGACTTCTTCCTGCTATACGTAACAAACAAAACTTGTATTGGATTGTTCGTTGCAGATTACGAATAAGCGTCAATCGACACAAACAGAGACTGTTTTGGCGCCATGAAAACTAGTATGATGTCCCCCGAATTACCTGCGAATTACTTGGAGGCTTGTATTACCCCTGTCGGCAGCATACGAGGCCCCTCCCCTCATACAGAGCATTAACAAAGCTATGAGGAATGATGCCAGCCTCTTCACGATTGTCTCCCTATCAGTCTCTCTCGGGATATGGCGTCCATCAGCCGTTGAGCTTAACTCGTGCCCTTGAAGAGTACTTGAAGGAAACGACCCTTCTCGGCTCAATAATAATATGCTCTCCTGTGTGAGGGTTTCTTCCGTTCCGGGCCTTCTTTTCGATGAGGTAAAACTTACCGAATCCGCTGATCTTGACCTCCTCACCATTTACAAGTGTTTGTTTTATTATCTCCAGGACAGATCCTACCATGTCTGTGGATCTGTCCTTAGGGAGACCAAGCTGCTTTCCGATAGATTTGATTATATCTGCTTTTGTAAGAGCCATGGGGGCGACACCTCCTTTGATAATAGAATGGTTTTAGCAGGTCCTGTATTGTTAATTACTCGTATGCCGTTATTTTGTCAACGGAAGAGATATGACTCAATCAGATACCGGCTGTATGCAGCGTGCGTCGTTGTTCCTGGGTGAATCTACGAATTTTGAAACCGGATACGTTCTAACCCTAGTAACCCGACCCTGCTCCAGGATCACATTTAATCTGTCATAATCCGTCGCTGAGGGATCAAGCCACTCTTCTATTGCCTCGGGCTTGAGAATCACCGGCATGCGATCATGGATTGTCTGCATCGATTCGCTCGCCTCCGTCGTAATGATCGTGCAGGAGTGATAAAGGGACGCATCAATCCCTTTCCATGTCTCCCAGAGTCCTGCAAAGCCGAAAAGACTGTCGGTGACCGGAGCGCAGTACCAGGGCTGTCTGTCTTTCCATTCATAAAAGCCATCGGCCGGTATGAGGCAGCGTCTTTCCTTATAGGCTCTTTTGAAGCTCGGTTTTTCCTGGAGTGTTTCGGCACGGGCATTGATCAGCCTTGATGCCCCGGACAGGTCCTTCGCCCAGGGAGGTACAAGGCCCCAGTGCAGTTTCCCCAGGCGATTGTCCTTCTGCCGGATCATCGCATATACCTCATTGCCGGGGGCTATATTATAGCTGGCCTCCATCTCACCGGTTACGGTACCAACGCCGAAAACCTTTTTTATATTCTTGAGCGAGCTGTATAACGTGAATCGTCCACACATGGCTGTTATGACACCTTGGGTAGCTGGTCCCAGTTGGTTGTATAGGAAGGTGAACATCTCTGACGAACGGTCTTCCACTTCTGGTTCCTGGTGGAGCCCGTAGCGGCATACCTGACCGAGTTCGACCCAAACCTTTGGTTTATACTGTCGAAGGCCTGCATGATCTCCTTTGACGTTTCTTTTTGTCCATAATCAAAGAGAGTCGTCTGGATGTGGCTATTGGAAGACAGATCCCTGAATGTAACGCCGGCCTTTTTGTACCGGTACCCTTC
>JAFCZZ010000175.1 GCA_019314085.1 Deltaproteobacteria bacterium
GGGAGATTTATTGCCACCGGTCTCGCCGAGGCGGGCGCCGATATAGTCATTACCTCGCGAAAGATGAAGAACCTCGAAGCCGCGGCCGAGGAAATTTCAAAGGAGTACGGTGTTACCGTGTTTCCCATCGCCTGTGATGTGGGCAGCGAAGAAGCCATTAATAAGATGCTGAAGACGGTGAAGGAGAAATTCCCCCGGATCGACATACTGGTCAATAATGCCGGTGCCACCTGGGGGGCGCCGACCCTGGAATTCCCCCTGGAGAAATGGGATCATCTCTTCAACGTCAACGTCCGGGGTGTCTGGATTATGGCGCAGAAGGTTGCCACTATCATGAAGGAACAGGGCGGCGGAAACATAATCAATATATCCTCCGTTATGGGGTTCAGGGGGTCCGATGAGATGGCCCATCCCGCCATTCCCTACAATTCAACGAAGGCCGCCGTCAATCTCCTGACAATGAACCTCGCCGTCAAGCTCGCGCCGCACAATATACGGGTAAACGCTATCGCTCCCGGCTTCTTCGGCACCGATATGATGGCCTACATCGAAAAGCCTGGATTTGAGGAGGCCTATGAGGCCACGCTGAATGTCATTCCCCTTCACAGGATCGGTCGGATTGACGACATGAAGGGAGTGGCCGTCTTCCTCGCCTCGGATGCGTCGGCCTTTATGACCGGCCATGTCCTCATCAATGATGGGGGGCAGTTGGCCAAATAGGGCTGTTTTCCGCAGGATGTACCGTACCCCCCGCCTGAAGAGGCGGGGGGTATTGTTTGTCTACGGTTTTTTGATCTGTCTTTCCTCCATCAGTCCATCACCGAAGGAGGGTTCCAGCGAGCGCATCTTCGAATCGTCAAACTCGGCATCGATACCGGCCAGATACCGGGCCAACCTCTTTCGCTCGTCGTAATCGTAGCCGATATTCAGGGCAATTGTTTCCATAACCGGTGAACCGCCGCCATGAACACCGGCAATCAGGTACCAGGCCGTCATGGGTGATGCACCAACGTTTTCCACAAACTTCCAGATCTTCAGGGCATCGGAGGCGTTGATGGCCGGGTTCCGCACGATGAACCGCTCCAGCTCCTCCTTGGTTTCCGGCGCATCAAAGTCCTCGGCGAAGGGGAGCGTTACCGAGATGCCCCCGGCAATCTCTGTGAGGATGTTGTACTCGTGGTAGATCGATTCCCCTGTCATCCGCCGCCCCACGTTGGCGTAGATCTCGTTGGGGAAAAAGACGCCGCTTGCGGTCTTTTCGCCGTAGACGGCGGCGGCGACACCGGCCGCGTAGGCGAGTTCTGCTGCCTCGGCATACTCGGAGAGTTTCTCCCTGACGTGAGACATCTTGGCTACGTTGTTCGCCTCGGCCGCCAGCGCCGTGGCACCGCAGAGTACATCGGAGACTCCGGGCTTGCACCCGCTGTAGCTGTGGCGGTGAGAATCGGCAAAGAGGAGCGCGAGCCTCCTCCCGTACTGCCACTCGCCGCACATGAAGACCCGTTCCCAGGGGACAAAGACGTTGTCAAAGACAATGACCGAGTCTGAAACGCCATAGGTGCAGAAGGGAGCCGCCTTGGCCTCATCTTTTTCCCTCAGCCAGACGGGACGGGTGATCATCTTGATCCCCTCCTCGTCGGCAGGGACGGCGAAGGCGACAGCGTAATCACGGTCCTCTTCTGTCAGGGCCCGCGTCGGCACCACAAAGAGGACATCGGCATAGGCCGCCTGGGTGATGGACATCTTCATCCCCCGCACCACGATCCCGTCCTTTCTCTTTTCCACGATATGGACGTAAGAATCGAGGTCCTCCTGCTGAGAGGGACGTTTCAAGCGGTCCCCCTTGGCATCTGTCTGTGAACAGGTGCCGTCCAAGTCCTCCGACTGGTATTCCTGCAGGTAGGCGAGGAATCGTTTATGGTACTCTGTCCCGGTGGCATCGTCGATCTCTTTCGTGCAAATGGCCAGGGCGTTGATGGCGTCGTGTCCCATGCAGCGCTGGATACAGCCCCCGACCCTTCGTGCCGCCAGACGGATCAGCTTCTGTTTCTGCAAGAGGTCGTAAGGATTCTGGGGGAGGTGGTTCCACCGGTTGATCTCCTCCCCCGTGATCGATGAGGTGGCCGTGGCAAGCCCCTTCCACTCGGGGTTCCGGGCGAGATCAAAGGTCACGTCCAAGACATTCAGACCGGGGCGCAGACGGTGGTCATCTCTGCCGACCTTCTGCCCGCCGATGTAAACATTGCGCCTCATCGAGAACAGGCGGTTGTGATACTGCTCTTTTGTTCGTAGCATGGTATTCCCCCCCCGATCTTTCTTAGATTGAAAAGATCTCCTCAAGAATGGTTATATTTGGTTTTCCGTCAAGAAGGGCCCCCACGGCTTTGGAAAATTCCTTGAAGTGGGGTGTCGAGGAATGTGCCTGGATTGCCTCCATGCCACGATATCGTTCAACCACGACCAAAAGGTCGGGGTTTGCCTTGTCGCGGCAGATCGCGTAGCCTACCGTTCCCTCTTCTTTGCCCAGCTTCGGTACCAGGTCCCGGAACAGATCTGTAGCCTCATCAATCTTTCCCTCTTTGATCTTCATCTTTGCAATAAGTGCAACCATCTTTCATCTCTCTTTCTTGCCGTCATCCATCGGCGGGTAAAGGTGATAGGTATCCGTCACTACACTCTCGATTCCACAAAAGAGGTGTGGCCCCTCGGGTGACTGAACTAGCACACTCCTCTTATTAATGCAAAAAAAGACCACCCGATGATTTGAGTGGTCTTTTTTGTGTCTCTCTTTGAAGTGCGGTAAGGAGCCTACTTCTGGGTATAGTCGTACCAGCCTTTACCGGTTTTCTGACCAAAATTGCCCTGGACAACTCTTTTTACCAGCTCTGGTGTAGGCAGTTTCGCTCTGTCGCCTGTTTCTCTGAACAGTTCCATGCCGATATCGTAGGAAAGGTCCAGTCCCGTTAGGTCGTTGAGGCGGAAGGGACCCATGGGGTGCCCGGCGCCGTATACGCAGGCCTTGTCGATATCTTCAAAGGAGGCTACACCCGATTCTAACATCCACATTGCCTCGCCTGAAATGGCCGCGAAGATCCGGTTGAGGGCAAATCCCCATACCTCCTTTTTGATATGGATGGGAACCTTTCCGATCTTTTCACACAGCTGCATCGAAAGCTGCGCCGTTTCGTCCGATACATGCGGTCCCGGGACGACCTCCACCAGCTTCATAACCAGAGCCGGATTGAAGAAGTGCAGATTGCAGACCTGCGAAGGACGCTTGGTCGCGTCGGCGATCTTGGAGCTGACGATCATGGAGCTGTTCGTCGCGAGGATGGCATGGTTCGGTGCAATCTCGTCGAGCTGCGCGAAGACCTTCCTCTTGAGCTCAAGTCTCTCCAGAATGGCCTCGATGACATAATCGGCATCCTTGGCCGCCTCTTTGATGTCACCGGTGAAGGAGATATTTGCCCTGATTTCCTTCGCCTGTGCCTCTTCCATCTTGCCTTTCTTGACCCGTCCTGCCAGGTAGCTGTCGGCGAAGGCCTCGGCCTTTTTCAGGATCTCCGGAATGACATCGGTACATTTCACCGTATATCCAGAGATGGCGCACTGCATGGCGATCTGGTGTCCCATATTCCCTGCGCCGACGACACAAATGTTTTTTACGTCTTCGATCTTCATAATTACGTTCTCCTTCCAAGTAATAATTTGCGGCACGAACCAGTGGGTTCACGCCCGATCGTTTGAATATTTACAAAATGTAAAACGGAGCAATCCCTTCCCGGGGGAAGGGATTGCCTGAAAAATGAAACGATAGTTACCGCTTCAGGGTTTCGATGACGGTGGCGACACCGAGTCCGCCGCCGCAGCAGGAACCGAATATTCCGTATCTGCCGCCCCTGCGGATCAACTCGCGCATGGCGAACATTCCGCACCGGGGGCCCGAGGCGCCGTTGGGATGCCCGAAGGCGATGGCGCCACCGTTCGGATTCCAGTCGTCTATATTGACCTTCTCACCGGTCTGTTTTTCGACCTCTTTGATAACGGCCAGGTTCTGAACGGCGAAGGCCTCGTTGCACTCCATCACATCCATGTCCGCGAGTTTCAGGCCGGCACGTTTGATGGCCTGCGGCATGGCATAGCCGGGGGCGATACCCATGATCTTGGGATCAACGCCATAATCGGCGCCGCAGATCCACTTTGCCATCGGCTCATAACCCAGTTCCTTGGCCTTTTCCGCGGTCATCATCAGTACGAAGGCGGACCCGTCGTTTCGTCCCGAGGAGTTTCCGGCCGTCACGGTGCCGCCCGGCTTGAAAGCGGGGGGCAGTGAGAGCAGAACTTCCATCGATGACAAGCGGGGATGCTCGTCCACCTTGAATTCGATGGGGGGTTTCTTCTTTCCTTGGGGGACGGTTACCGGAATGATCTCTTCGTCAAAGTAGCCGGCATCCATGGCCTTCTTGGCCAAGGTCTGGCTCCGGAAGGCGAATTCATCCGAGGCCTCGCGGGAAATATCGTACATGACCTGCAGGTTCTCCGCCGTCAGACCCATCCCGATACATTCCTCGGGAACGGGGGAGAGCTCGGTCATCATGGGCATGGGGGGATTCAGCCGGTAGGGTACCTGGCTCATGGAAAACTTGGCCGGGATCTGGCTGTAACCCTCCATCCCGCCGGCGATGACGATATCCGCGTGGTTGCAGAGAATCTTCCATGCCGCGTGATTGATCGAGTCGATACCGGAACCGCACTGCATCTCGATGTAGCTGGCGGAT
>JAFCZZ010000176.1 GCA_019314085.1 Deltaproteobacteria bacterium
ATCAACATGACGGGGAATATATCACTGTATATTATGAAGCAGGAACACCTACCGGTTTTTGGAAGGCTCCCGTACCCCATGGTCAAAATATGACCACTTACTGCGATAAAAATGGTGATGGTATATTTGAAACCATACTGACAAATAACCCCAACTGCTATTATTCGGGAAGGTAGAACTCAGATAACAAGCGATACATGTATAAGTCAGTTTTGCAATATGCCGTGAAAAATTATCCTGATACTTTGGTCAATTCAAGTGGTAATACTGGATTTGCTCCCGAAAATATCAGGGAGGCTCGTAGACACACTTGTGGCAATCGTCATCTCTTTTCTTAATGTAGGCGATGTCTTCGGAATCGGCATTTGGACAAAAATGTGTACTCTATCATCTCCGCCGTCTACGGGCTGATGGTTGTTGGGACCTCATCATTTTTTCTTGACAGGGATCACACTTTTTCTTAACGTACCTGCACAGAAACTCTCGTCCCGACTAATACTCGGCAGACCATATTATGCCTATGAAAGGAATGAATCATGAGTTGCGACTTATATCCTCTTTTTCATCCATCATCTATTGCAATCATTGGTGCCTCCGCCGACGAAACCAAATTCAGCACCCTTGTTGTACGGGTGATGGATACAATGGGATACAAGGGCAACATTTACTTGGTCAACACGAACACCAACGCGATCCCCGGTAAGAAGGTTTACAAACAGGCTTCGGACATCCCGGGCACAGTCGATCTCGCGATTCTCTTCGTACCGTCACGTTTTGTTCTTTCGGCGATTGAAGATTGTGCTAATAAAGGTGTCAAGGTAGCGATTATCCACGGTGCCGGATTTGCCGAACTCGGAGACGAAGGCCGGTCCCAGCAGGATGTCATCGTGCAAATAGCCCATGCATCGGGTATGCGCGTAGTGGGACCAAATTGTATGGGCATCACCTCCCCCTCGGTGGGAATCAATATGGTGACAGCGCACGCGCCCCTTGTTAATCAGGGGGGAGTGGCATTTGCCGGCCAAAGCGGATGGGCCACCGAATACGTCCTGATCATGGGTGCCGAACGTGGCCTGGGATTCAGTTCTGTCGTCTCCTGTGGCAATCAGGCCGACTTGAGCTTTGCCGATTATCTTGATTATTTCGGCAACAGCCCTGAAACCCAGGTTATAGGAGCTTACGTTGAGGGCTTTAAAGATGGCAAACTCTTTTTCAATGCCGCAAAAAAGGCCGCCTTACAGAAACCGGTCGTGATCTGGAAATCCGGTCTGACCGCCTCAGGTGCCCGCTTTACCCAGTCGCATACGGGATCACTGGCAGGCAACGGCGAGATGGCAAAGGCCGTTCTTAGTCAGGTCGGCGTGACTGAAGCCGTGGGGATCGAGGATATGATGGACACACTGGTTGCATTCAATTCACCATACCTCCCACAAGGCAAAAGGGTCGGTATGATTATCGGACAGGGTGGAGTCGGCGTTGCCGGTTGCGACGCGTGCGAGGCGGCGGGTCTTGAAGTACCCCAGCTTCCGCAGAATGTCCAAAAGGAATTGATGGACTTTTTGAAGCAGTATCTCCCGCCATTCGCCGGGATTTCAAATCCGATTGACCTCGTTTGGGCGCCCATGGGCAAGCAAGAGGAAATTTGCCGCCGGTGCATAGAATTGATGGCGCCCTGGGTGGACGCCATTATATGTGGAATATATCTTCTGGAAGGTGATGATCATGACAGATTTGCCAAGTTTGTGGGGTCGATGAGCAACCATATCCAGAAGCCCATCCTATCCGTACCTCCCTTTGGTCATGTCGTGCAGCCGTTTATGCGGCTCAGTACCAAGTATGGCGCTCCCGCTTTCAGCAGCATTGAGCGGGCAGTAAAGGCGCTCCTACGTCTTGTCCGCCGATACGAATGGTTGAAGAACCATCGGTGAGAATATCAGCATGCACAAATAGGCATTAAACAATCAAGGGGCACACACACTTTTCCCCCGCGATTTTATCCTCCATTGTCTGGCAAGATCAGGATGTCCGAAGCAATCTAAATCCTACAAAGGGTAGCGGGAGTGATACGTAAAAATACGCTTTTGATTGATTATCATCAACTATTTCCGCATGGTCTTTTTGCGGATTGGGAGGTGTACAAAAGACCGGTTCTATGCAGTTGGAAACAGGATACAACGGGTTACCCGTGAATTTTCCACCATCCATGCGGACCTGTATCCTTGAAGGGAGATGGTTGGCTGGCATAAGATGCCAAAGCTGTAAGATTCCAATTAGGCCCGGGGGAAGCTGTTTCAATAAGAACGAAAACGTCACCGATCTCCCCTTTTTCGAATCGGCGGAACGCGCCATGCAAACCTACGCCATGGTGCGGGGCTATCAGCTCTGGAAAGAAAAAGGGGTTGAATAAATGGGCGCCGTTGTCCCTATGTAACCATATACTTTTTTAATACCAGGGGGCCTGCCTGATGAAGATCCTTAATGTATACGGGAGTTCAATCGAAGGTTCGAGTGCCGCCATAGCAAAACGTTTTGTTGAAAAAGCCGGCCGGTTTGGCGCGGAGATACAAAGCTTCAAACTCGGAGGCGCGCATAACACCAGCTGCAAAGAATGCATGTCATGCAAAACCACGACCGACAGGTGCGTTATCCAGGATGATATCACGACCATATTTGATTCCCTTGTCACATCCGATGTCCTTGTCCTTTCCACGGGGATCTATTCGGGAGAGGTAAGCGGGAATATGTCCATCTTTGAATCCAGGCTGTTTTCATTCCTGAAACCGGATTTCGAGACAAACCCGGATGCATCACGGCTGCCATCCGGGAAAAAGCTGGTATTCATCCAGACCCAGGGCGGCGCCAGCTACTGGCACACCGACATATATCAGAGGTATGAAGCGCTGTTCAAGAAACTCGGATTCAGCGATGTCTTTATAATTCATGGAGACTGTATCGATCATCCATATGACATTGGCGACGATATTATGAACCTGGCGGAAGAGATTGCCGAAAAATGTCTGTTGGAGACATAAACAATTGCACGATGAAGCAAATATCCTGAAAGAAGGGGGTGCAACGGGACATCGTTGATTCCCATCAGCTCGTAGGTGAATCGTTCCAATCAACCATCCTTAATAACAGGGTGTTGGACCTATGTAACCTATTGACCATACACCACATAGCATGTACTGATTATCGTAATCAAAAGAAGGCCTCAAAAGGGGAGGAAGCGGAATGGATGATAAAACATATTATCGGATGAAGGTCCAGGAGGTCCTCGATGACCTCCACACCACGGCCAACGGACTTGAAACGGACGAAGCCGCACGCCGGATAGATCAATACGGCAAGAACGAGCTTACGGCCAAGATAGAGGTCCCGCGCTGGATGCTTTTTGTCTCGCAGTTCAAGGACCTTCTCGTCATCATTCTTATGGTTGCGGCAGCCATATCATTGATTATCGGCAGCCTTCGAGATGCCGTCGTCATGATTATCATCGTGTTGGTGAACGCCTCCATCGGGTTTCTGCAGGAATACAAGGTCAGCAAAATACTCGAAAGCCTCAAGACCCTGATACAGTCACCGGCCCGCGCCCTGCGGGGGGGTGAGCTCACCGAAGTCCCGCAGGATCAGCTCGTGCCCGGCGATATCATTCGACTGGAAGCCGGGGATAAGATACCGGCAGACATCCGTGTCATCGAATCTTTCGACCTGCGAACGGAAGACTTCGCCCTCACCGGAGAGTCCATGCCCCAGGGTAAAAACAGCACGGTCATCACGGAGGATTGCGTGATCGGCGACCAAGACAACATGGTATTCATGGGCACGACCGTAACATCGGGCAGCGCGACCGGGGTCGTTGTCAGAACGGGGATGCAGGCGGAGATGGGCAGGATCGCCGGGATGACACAGACGACCGAGAAGGTAACGTCCCCCCTCGAACGTGAACTCGGCGCCCTGGCCCGCTGGCTGACCGTCACCGTCGTCATCATCAGTGCGTTTCTTTTCGCGGTGTCGCTTTGGCAGGGGTTCAGTCTGTTTATCAGCATGGTGTTCGCGCTCGGTATCGCCGTGGCCCTCGTTCCGCAGGCCCTTCCGGCACAGGTGACCGTGGCCCTGTCCACAACAAGCAAACGGCTCGCGGAACATAACGCCGTGGTTCGCAGTCTTCCCTCCGTGGAAACACTCGGATCAACGAGTGTCATCAGTACCGACAAAACAGGGACCCTGACCAAAAATGAGATGACGGTTACCGCGATCTGGTTCAACGGCGCTCGCTACTCTATGACCGGCGTAGGGTACGAGCCCCAGGGCAAGATACTCGGGGAGGGCGGCGACCCCCTCGACCAAAAAGGAATCGATGAGATCGAGATAATGATGGACGCCGCCACAATGGCCTCCAACGCGGAGATACACGCCCCCGACGAAGAACATGACACCTGGTACCCCATCGGCGATCCCACGGAAGCGGCCCTGGTGACCATGTCCACAAAGATCGGCACCCGCTCCCCTGCCGAGGACAAAGAAAATCCCGAGCTGAAGGAATTCCCCTTTGACTCTGAGCGAAAGCTGATGAGCTCGGTGAGGCAGTTCGCCGACGGGCACCAACTCGCCATGAAGGGGGCGATCGGCAGTGTCCTTTCCATAAGTAAGCATATCTACCGCGACGGCAGGGCGGAGCCGATCACGGAAAAGGATAAAGAAGCCATCATCGCGGTCAATGAGGAGTTCTCAAAAAAGGCCCTGCGGGTGCTCGCCATCGCCTACCGGCCCCTCGAGCTGGAAGAAGCCGAAAAGGACGTAACCTTTCTGGGTCTTGTGGGTATGACAGACCCGCCCAGGGAGGGCGTTGAGGAGGCAATTGCCGTGTGCCACGGCGCCGGTATCCGGACATTCATCATGACAGGAGACCACCAGATTACCGCCCAGGCAGTCGGCATGGAGATCGGTCTGTCCGGATCGGATCATCCCTCGCCAGTTATTACCGGGAAAGAGCTAAAGGCCATGGATGACGCGGAACTGACCGCTGTCATGGCAAAGGAGGAATCCCTCATCTTTTCGCGGGTGGATCCCGAAGACAAGCTGCGAATCGTGGAGCTTCTCGAAAAGAACGGCGAGGTGGTGGCCGTCACGGGCGACGGTGTAAACGACGCCCCCGCCTTGCGCAGGGCGGATATCGGTGTCGCCATGGGAAAGATCGGAACCGATGTAGCCAAGGAGGCCTCCGACCTCGTCCTGCTCGACGACTCCTTCCCCACCCTTGTGGAGGCGATACGGGAGGGGCGCACGATCTACTCCAATTTGAGAAAAACCGTTCTCGCGTCGATGACGACCAACGGCGCCGAGCTTGTCGTCGTCCTTCTGGGGCTGGCGGCCGTGACATTGAAGGGCTGGGCCATCCCCATCTTTGCCATTCAGATCCTCGCCATCGATCTGCTTGCCGAGATAATGCCCCTGACCTGCCTCACCTTTGATCCGGGCTTCGAAGGAATCATGAAGCGTCCGCCGAGAGATCTCGGAGAACATATTCTCAACAGGATTACATCCCTGGAGGTAATGTTCCTGGGCCTGATCATGGGAACCCTTGCCTTTGTAAATTACGCCCTGTTCATGAGCCGCCAGGGAACGGTCTTTACCATGGATAGCCTCGATCCGCTCTTATACGCGAGGGCTACCACCATCACCTATCTAACGATCGCCTTTTGCCAGTTTGTGAATATCCTTTCCCACCGCTTTGAACGCACATCCATATTCAACAGCAATTTCTTTTCAAACCGGATTCTTATCGGATCCATCGGCGGTTCCATCCTGCTTGTTTTATTGGTGGTGCATACACCGGGTGTACGGGATTTCCTGCGGTTCGCGCCCCCGTCCCCGATTGACTGGCTCTATGTATTGGGATCGGCGGCGCTATACCTGTTCGCCTTTGAGGCGCTCAAAATGTTCAAGCGGACAGGCGTCGCAGATAACCGGGGCGCTGAAGGGAATAAAGCGCAGGGCCGGCGCAAGGCTGAGAAACTGAAAGCTAACAAACAACCCGAAAGGAGTGAACCATGAAATTCAAATTGGCGCATACAAACATCAATGTCTTTGATCTTTCCAAAAGTCTGGCTTTTTACCGGGAAGCGCTCGGGCTGCGTGAGGTGCGCGCCTACGAGCAGCCTGACGGTGAATTCAAGCTCGCGTACCTCTCTGATGAGGCCAACAACTACCAGATTGAACTCACCTGGCTGAGAGATCGAAAAGAGGCATACAACCACGGCGACAACGACCTGCATCTCGCATTCGTCACCGACGATTATGAGGCCGCGCACAGCAAACATACGGAAATGGACTGCATCTGTTATGAAAACAAGGCAATGGGAATATATTGTCGAGTAGACATGTCGCCTCCTTTCTTCAATATATAAATTTAGTGTAAGGAGGCGCATGCCCCTCACAGAACCGGACTTGTGGATTTCCCACATCCGGCTCTTCACTAATACATTCAGTGATTGGACTATGCCTCTCTTCGCCTTTACGTATTAATGCTAACCCCTTCGAGTGTTCTTTTCTCTTGAACTCACAGGGCATTACCCCTGTTACACCTCTACTATGAGTTAGTCCGACTCCCTATAAGCCTTCAGATTTCCTCCCTCTTCGGTTGTTTCATCTTACCATGTCTCTGGCTGCTGAGTGTATGTTAACTGTCGCAAGCGGCAGGTTCCTCATTCGACCTGAGCATGGAACTTATAGGGTCTCCCAAGTTCCAATATAAACAGTTCGTTTGCCCGCCACGGACTCAGACCCCGGCACGTCAGATACACACTCACCTTTAACGTGTGTCCTGATATTGGTTTCCAGGAAATGAAACCCTTGACCCAATGCAATAAGGATTATTTCGGGGCTCAATACCTTCACTTGCGTTGTGGCTGACAAACTGCCCACCCCATGGCTTCGCATGATTCGTTACCTCCTCATACGCGTGGTTCAGTTCCGTGCCGGTGGCTAGCCGTTACACGTGCCGGATTGTCCAGCTTGCCTATATTAGCTTTGCTTGGCGCACTCATTGCGGATCCTGATGGATACTGGCTTGAAATAGTCCCCGACAGGAGATAAGAGGGCTCTTCTTTTTTCCCATTTTCTCTCTTGCTGCCACTATCCTCTTGACACACAACCCTCTTCTTCATATGCTCCCGCTACAGAAATGTATTTTCATATAACGATCCAGTCGCGTTCCGTGTATTGTGCATGATGTGCTCTGGGATCACGAGTTAACAGGAGGCAGATATGAAGGTCTTAGCTCTCAATTCAAGTCCGCGTGGCAAGGATCAGAGTAAAACAGAGCTTTTGCTCGATTCCCTCGTCGAGGGTATGCGCTCGGCGAATGCCGATGTAGAGGTTGTCAATCTTCGCGCCAAAAAGATCAAGTATTGTATCGGCTGCTATACCTGTTGGACAAAGACACCGGGAATCTGTGTCTTGAAAGACGACATGAGCAGAGAGCTGTTCCCCAAATTCCTGGAGGCCGACCTTGCCGTGTTTGCCACGCCGCTCTACCACTTTGGCATAAACGCCCAGCTCAAGACATTCATCGAGCGCACCCTTCCGGCAATTGAGCCGTTCATAATCGAACACAACGGCAAGGCGGCCCACCCCCTGCGCGGACGCCACCCCTTAATTGCTGCCCTTTCAGTTGCCGGATTTCCTGAGCATTCCATATTCGATCAGATGTCTTCACACCTGAGATACATCTATAAGGGAGGGCTCATTGCGGAGATATACAGACCCGCCGCCGAATCCATGGTCCAACCCGCCTTTGAAACCGTTCGCGCCGACATTATTGACGCGGTAAGACAGGCCGGGATGGAGATTGCGCGAGACTTCAAGGTATCGGATGATACAATGAAACGAATCAAACAG
>JAFCZZ010000177.1 GCA_019314085.1 Deltaproteobacteria bacterium
GCTACACGAGTTCCCGTGTAACACGGCGAGGATCCGGCGCTTTGCTTTACCTCCGGGATGCGCCGACCCCACGTCTCACCGCGCGGCGGAAGGCCGAGTGGGTTCCACGGTGCTTTCCCCGCAGGTACTCACCACCGTATTATCCCTTGCCGGACACTTCCTGCGCAATGAGCTTGAGAATCTTCCCCGTCGGTGCAGGGAAGAGAAAGGCCTGACTCCGACCACGCGCTTTCCCGGAGGCTTCGAACGGTCTATGAATTTTACCGTGCTTCCGCGGGGGTCCAGGCGTTCGCCCCGCCAGCAGCCGTAGCAAAGCACGTGGTAGTGCTTACGCGTGCTCGAGATCCACCCGGCCAGCCCTGCGTACTCCCGGCGGTGGTAGTAGATGCGGTCGGAGTAGTACGCGGCAGGGGGGATGATGATTTTGCCGCACTCGTGGCACCTCCGCAGCCTCCGCCTCCCCTTGGCGATCTTGCACGTCACAATTTCCTCCGTGCGCCAGCGCCCGCGCTCGAACCGTCCGAAGACCAGCCGCTTCGGGTGCTGCGCCCCGCTCCGTCGGGGAAGATGCTCCCCTACACCACGCCCAACTTCGGCATCCACCGCCATTTTCCACTCCCCAGGTTCCCCCATATGAGGGGGATGAGCGCGCGCAGCCGCTGCCAGGAGTCGGAGGCCGCGATCACACGGTCTGCTGGTCCCGGCGGACTATCAGGAGGCGGTTGCAGGGGGGCCGGCACTGAACCAACCCCCAGCGCTTTGCCAGCCCCAACCCCCGCATCCGCTGTGGCCCGAAGGGTCTGGACCCCCACCGCGCAGCCCAAGTCTCGACCCCCGCATCGAGCATCCGCGCCCGCTCGCTGCGGCCGTCGACGACTTCGGGTTTGGCCTCATGGTGCCAGGGCGGGGGGACGTTCCAGGGCCTCATGGGAACCCCACCGAAGCGCTTAAAAGGGAGCCATCAGTATAACTAACAGAAGCCGGTGGGCGCGGATGCAGGACATTTGGAAAGCCCGTTGAGGAATTCGCGCTCATCGGTTCGCCCCTCCTACTTAGGGCGAAGGGTTTATAAGGTTAATTGTCTTATCTAGATAAGACTAAATGCCGGTTCTGGAGCGCAGGAAACTGTCAAAAGTGGGCAAGGATTCGTTCATGATGAGGCTGCCGAGGGACTGGGCCAGGTTTTTCGAGCTGAGGGGTGGGGAGGAACTGGACACGGTAGCCGACATGCCCGTTGTGGTTTTTCCCCCGCAGATTGAGTCAAAGGCCCAGCGCATCGAGGCTTTGAAAAAGATAATTACCCTTATCGAGGCCACACCGGAAAAGCCGTTTCCGCCGGTCAAGCGGGGAAAGAGGAGATATCGATAGGTGCCCGCCCGACTCCGACCACAATCCTTATATACTCCGCCAGACCAAAGAAGGATGGTAAAAGGATGGCAAAGCCGAAGTCACGCAAGCACGAGCTGCGGGTGTGGCTCGACGAGCACGAGGTCCAGCAGCTGGACGCGATGATCCGGCAAAAGAAGTTCTCGAGCTACTCCGACGCGGTTCGCCACCTGGTGCGCGTGGCCCTCAGGGGGGAGAGCGCGTGAGGATCAAGTGGCTGGCGGGCGACCGCGCGGGCAAAGAGGAGGACCTCCCCCCCGAGGAGGCCACCGAGGCCGTCCGCAAGGGGCTGGCGATCCGCACCGTCCCCGAGGCCGAGCCCCTGGGCGGGCCGGAGCCTTCCCGGCAGGGCGCATTCGAGCCCATGATAAAAGTACGCATCAGGCAGCCCATCACCCGCTGGAAGGGGTACTCGAACCTCGCGCCCGGCCAGGAGCTCTGGGTGCCGGCCGGGGACGCCGAGCGCCTCGTGCGCAACCAGCTCGCCGAGAGTCTCGGGGAGAACCCAGTTTTTCGCCTCCCCCGCCCTCCCCCGCCGAACCGGATCCCCGGCTGGTCAGCTTCCTGAACACGAGGGGGTTCAGGCGCCTCGCCGACCGCCCGGCCTGGACGAAGCACGACAAGGTCGGGGGCAGGATCGTCCGCCTCGTCGTCGACTTCAAGGCGAACCCCGGGGGGAACCGCTACGGGTACGTGCTCAACGAGGAGACGGGCGAGTGGGAGGAGTCCAGGGAGCTGAGGGACGCGGCGGAGGACCTCCTGGCCTTCAAGCGATTCCGCGACGAGCTGGAGCGCGGCGGGCGGGAGCGCCTGACCGTGAAACCCGTCCCGAAGCCGGGCGGGGCGCCGGCCGGGGGGCAGGCCCTCACGGTCGAGGAGGGGCAGGAGCTGATCCTGATGGTCGAGCAGCGCGACGAGCAGCAGATAATGCAGGAGATCCTCGGGGACGTCCTGCGCCAGTACGTGTACAGGTTCGAGGTTGGGGGGCGCGTGGTCACCAACGTGAGCTACGCGGGGATAAAGGAGGCCGCCCGCCGGCGGGGGAACGTCCACGTCACCAAGGTCGAGGTGGAGGAGACGAAGGACGGGCAGGCCGTCATCGGAAAGGCGGAGGTGTACGACCTCCAGAATAATTTTAAGACCTGGGGCGTCGCCGTCCAGCGCAAGCGGATGAGGCTGCGCGACGGGCGGGAGGTGGAGGACGACTTCTGCGTCCAGAAGGCCGTGTCCAAGGCGATCCGCAACGGCCTCCGCGCGTGCGTCCCCGAGAAGCTGATCGCCGAAAGAGTTACTTCAAGCACTTTCAGAGATAATGAAGGGAATGATAAGAGAAGGAGTTCAAAGGATAGACATCAAACAGAACGGCAATTCGATAAATATACGTCAAGTGGATCGGCCATCGGAGACAGTCGTTCGTTTAAACATGTTCGAAAGAGGCGAAAGGCCGTTAAGCGATACAGGATGGGATGCGACCCTTCAAGTAACATATCGTAGGGAGAAGATGAAAGTTTACGTTTAGAAGGTGAACAACGTGGGTGAGTACTGCCACTACTGCGGCAGAAGACTGCCCAACAAAGAGAGATGGATACTCAGGAGGGTCTACCCGCCTAGGGAGGAGGAGTGGCATCAGTTCTGCAACCCCAAGTGTCTTGTTATGTACTTCTTAGTAAAGCGGGGTAGGTTGGTGTTAGACTGCAAATCTTCTTTCAGGAGGAAGGGTAAGCTAGTACTAGACTTTGAGTGGAAGGGGTAGAGTGTTCGAGGAGGAAGAGGCTGTCAGGAGGCTCGGCAGGGAGGAGGGAGATAGTGGCTGACCTCGTAAACATAGCGAATGCAATTTTGATTCTCGGCACCATGTACTTCGGCTATACCTACGGGTTCAATGTTGGACACTTCCTCCTGATAATCTTCAGCCTGCTTATGTGGAGCTATCCCGGCTTTGAAGAGGAGAAAAAGCAGCTTTTGGATGCTAAAATCCGCCTGTACAACGCGAAGGCAGACCACTATGAAAGGAAACAAAGGAGGGGGTGAGGAGTTGAGAAGCGAGGATGGAACCGTGGAGACGGAGAACAAGGATCGATGGGGGGACACCACGGCGGAGTTCTTGGAATACACAGAAAAGATAGGGGAGCCGGTCCGATGGGGGGACACCAGCACGGCAGGGGCCCCTCGGATTTGGAAGGCGAGCGGGTGAGGTGGTATGCCCAAGGGGGACAAGGTGGTCTGCCCCAGGTGCGGGGCGGTTGTGGGCGACCTCGGTAGGCACCTCAGACGCAACCGGTGCCGGCACCAGCACGTTCGGAAGTACCTGAAGAGGAAGAGGGGGGTGAGAGGTTGAGCAAAAAACAGCCCAAATGGCAGAAGGAATGGGAAGAACTCAAGACCTATGCGATAGACACTCCGCAGTTAGACCGGCAAAAAATTCACGAGAAGCCCAGGCACGCAATAATGACGATCCCGAAAACGTGTGACTTGTGCGGGAAGAGAAAGCCGGAGTTCTGCGTGGTCGATTTTGAGCTACAGGCGAGGGGCGAAGTCTACGAAAAGTGGTTCTGCAAGCGATGTATCGACGGGTGGGTGGGTTGAAGATTAAGAAGGTGTACGTGTGCAGGTTCTGCGGAGCCGAGTTCGACAGCCTGAGCGAGTGCGCCCGGCACATCGGGGAGTCCTCGGCCGTGGGCATGGTGTGGCCGGACGACATCGAGGTGAAGGTAAAGAAGGTAAAGGCGAGGAGGCGGTCGAGAAAGGAGGGGGTGGGAGGTTGCGAGAGAAACTTCCTTATTTGACGTGACCGAGTTCACATGACAGCTTACCTCCCGAGGGGGTGCAGGTAGGTGCTTCCGGTCAACCAGATCGTCCACGGAAACGCCTTGGGGGTGAAGCCGTGAGGTTCTTCGACCTGTTCGCGGGCGTGGGCGGGTTCAGGCTCGCGCTGGAGCGGCTCGGCTGGGAGTGCGTGGGCTGGTGCGAGGTGGACAGGTTCTGCCAGCGCGTCTACCGCCACCGGTGGCCGGACGGCGGGTGGTTCTGGGGCGACGCAACGACCCTGCCGACGGCGGAGATGCCGGACTTCGACCTTTTGGTCGCGGGCTTCCCCTGCCAGAGCTGGTCCGTGGCGGGGAAGAGGAGGGGCTTCGAGGACGCGAGGGGAACGCTGTTCTTCGAGATAGCGAGGGTGCTCAGGGACAGGAGGCCACGCGCCTTCCTGCTGGAGAACGTGAAGGGGCTGGTGTGCCGGCCGTTCCGCGACCGCGAGTTCCGTCGCATGCTGGAGGTTCTCTCGGGGCTGGGCTACGCCGTGCGGTGGCGCGTGCTCAACTCCAAGGACTTCGGGGTTCCCCAGAACCGCGAGCGGGTGTTCATCGCCGGACGCTTGGCGGGGCGCGGTGAGCTGGTGCCGGAGTTCCCGTGGCCGGAGCCGAGGCCACTGGCGGTCCGCCTAGCGGACGTGCTGGAGCCGGAGGTGCCGGAGAGGTACTACCTGCGCGGGAAGACCCTGCGAGCCCTGCTGAACCACCTGCGGAGGCACAGGGGGGCGGGGCACGGGTTCGGGGCGAGGTTTCTGGACGGCTCGGCGACGACCGCCAACACGCTGAGCGCGCGCTACCACAAGGACGGCTCGGAGAACCTCGTGCTCGCGGGCAGGCTGGAGGGGGCGGACAGGCCGACCAACCGCGTGTACTCCCCCGAGGGGTGCTCGCCCGCCCTGACCACGCCATCTGGGGGGAGGCACGTGCCGATGGTCGCCCCGTTCCCGATCCGCTTCCCGAACCGCAACCAGAGGAGCTTCGGCCCGGACGTGGCGATGACGGTCGGGTCGAACACGACGGGGGTGGCGATCTACAGGCACCCCCGGCACCCAGGGAGGAGGTGCCTCTACTCGCCGGACGGCATACACCCCGCGGTCAGGACGGTGAGCAGACCGCCCAGCCCCAAGGTGGTGGGGAACATCTACCCCTCCGGCGGGGAGGCCGGAAAGGTTCACGACCCGAGCGGGATATTCTCCACGGTCAAGCAGGGGAAGCGCGGGGGGAAGGCGGGCGTCCCGCCGGTCGTCGACCCCCACTCCGCCTTGCGGGTGAGGAGGCTGACCCCGCGGGAGTGCGAGCGCCTGCAGGGCTTCTCGGACGACTGGACGCGCTGGGGCGTGGACGAGCGGGGCAATAGGGTAGAGATCTCCGACACCCAGAGGTACAGGATGATAGGCAACGCGGTGACGGTTCCCGTGGTCGAGGCCCTTGGCAGGGCGGTGGAGGCCTGGCTACGTGGCTGACGTGTTCAGTAGGGAGAAGCGGAGCGAGATAATGTCTAGGATCCACCAGCCGACCAAGCTGGAGGCTAGGCTAAGACCCGAGATGGAGGAGCTGGGCTTCGAGTACGGGGTCAGGGGGTTCGGGGACTTTGTGAACCACCGCAAGAGGGTCACCGTCTTCCTGATGGGCTGCTTCTGGCACGCCCACCGTGGCTGCTACAGGGAGCCCAAATCGAACGCGGAGTTCTGGCGCTGGAAGGTGATCAGGAACAGGGCGAGGGACTCCGCGCAGGTCATAAGGCTGCTGATGGCGGGCTACAACCCCCTCGTCGTCTGGGAGTGCGAGGCTGACGGGTTTGCGGAGAAGGTGGGGAGATTCTGCGCGCAGTCACGTCCGAGGTTCCCCGCGTTCTCCTGGGGCGAGCTGGGCTACATCGTCGGGTACGCCTTGGGGGACGGTTCGGTTCACTTCCGGCGGAGGGGCCACCGGACATACTACCGCCTCCACCTGTACGGGAAGGCCGATCTCCTCGCCCCCATCCGCGACCTGCTCAGGGCCAGAGGGCTCTCCCCGTACCTGAGGGAGGACAGAAGGGATGCCAAATTCGGAACAAGCGCCGACCTGTGCGTTTCCTCAAGATTCCTCCACCACGCCGTCTTCCTGTCCAAGCTGGACGGCCACCTGCTCGCGTTTCCGAGGGTGAACGGGGAGTTCGACAGGGCGATGCTTGTCGGGTTCTTCGACGCCGACGGGGGCTGGAACTCGTGGGGGCGGAAGAGGCAGGCGCGGTTCTTCTCAAAGCGCAGGGAGAACTTGGAGCAGGTCGGGGAAATCCTCGGAAAAATCCACGGCATCCAAGCGAGGATCTACAGGTTTGCGGGCGACAAATACTACCTGTCGATTTATCGGAAGGATGACGTGGGGGTGTGGGAGCACGAGGTGAGGAGGATAGCGGGGGCGCTGGCCGAGGGGGCTGTGAGGAGGCGGAGGCCGTGAGCCGTGAGCCAAAAGTTCTTATTCGCAACCGGTCAGATACGAATGGGAAACCCATGGACGAGGAGCTCAAGAAGACGGAGGAAAGGCTTTTCGACATGTTCAGGAAGCTGGGGGTCGACGAGAGGGATATCGCCAGGGTGGCGCTCGACAGAAAGGATGCGTTTTGGATGGCGGACAAGTGCAGGCCAGAGGCTCTAACCCACCTCAGTTTTATAAATATTGCCCTCACCGAGATCGAAGATTCCCTGTGGGAAAAGACAAAGGCCGAGAAGATAAGATATGACGATTGGCGTACCGCCACTTTGGAGGCGATCAGGTACAGAAGAATGGTGGAAGAGAAGTTGGCCAGGAAACTGGAGGGCTGCGGGTGCAGGTGGATAGAGTAGCTACCGGTAGCGGCTGATCACCTCCACGAATGGGAAACCCTGCCTCGCCTCATCCTAGTTTTTATGAGTCAACGACAAGTTGGGAATGATGGAACCCCCCAGACCGGAGAAGATCTTCGAGGTGCTCAGGGTCTTCGCGGAGTCCCTGAGTGAGGGGATCGAGCGCTTGGATCGGGAGATAAAGAGGCTCGACGAGGCGCTGGACCCGAGGCGCGGGGCCGCACGCTCGGTGTTCGAGGAAATCCTCGGCGAGGTCAAGGGGAG
>JAFCZZ010000178.1 GCA_019314085.1 Deltaproteobacteria bacterium
CAAGGTCGGAAAGATCTTCGGCATCTATGATGAGGACGCGGGGGTCGAGACGCGGGGGCGATTCATCATCGACCCGGACGGCGTCATCCAGGGTTACGAGGTCCTGACACCCCCGGTGGGAAGAAATGTCAGTGAAGGTCTCCGACAAGTTCAGGCCTTCCAGCTCGTCAGAGAATCCAAGGGGACGGAGGCCACACCCTCCGGCTGGAGACCGGGAAAGAAGACGCTCAAGCCCGGTCCGGAACTGGTCGGAAACGTTTGGAAGGAATGGAAAACGGAGATGGCTTTCGATTAACCGAAAGGTGCTCCGCAGAGAGATTCACTTAAGAGCGCCTTTACGAACATAAAGGCGCCCTCCCCTTTTGAAGGAGGACAACATGAAGATCCTCGCGATCAATTCCAGCCCCCGCACCGGGGACCAGAGCAAAACCGAACTGATGCTTGGTCATCTCGTCAGGGGGATGCGCGACGCCGGCGCCGAGGTCGAGGTCGTCAACCTGCGCGAGAAAAAGATCAAAAACTGTATCGGCTGCTTCACGTGCTGGACGAAAACCCCCGGCCGGTGTTTCCACAAAGACGACATGACCAGGGAACTCTTCCCCAAACTGCTGGAGGCCGATCTCGCCGTCTACGCCACACCCCTGTACATCCACAACATGAATGCCGCCATGAGCGCATTCAGGGAACGCACGCTCCCCGTGCTCCAGCCCTTTTTTGAGAAGGACGCCAACGGAAAGACATTCCATCCCCTGAGAACCAAGGTCCCGCCGGCCGTGTGGCTTTCCGTGTGCGGATTCCCCGATGAATCGGAGTTTAACGCGCTTTCGGACTTCCTGAACCACACCCACCCCAAGGGAGCCATTGTGGCCGAAATCTACCGGGCCGCCGCCGAAGTCCTGACGAATCCCTTTCTCGAGGAAAAAGCAACCGACATACTGGAAGCAACGGCACAGGCGGGACGAGAGCTGGTAGAATCCATGCGGATCTCCCCCGAGACGATGGCCAGGATCAGACAGCCCCTCGTGGATTCGCAGTCCTTTGGCAAGATGGGCAACCTCTACTGGAAGACCTGCATCGCCGAAGGGGTGACACCCCAAAAGTTCCAGGATGAACAGATGGTCCCGCGCCCCGACTGTCTTGAAGATTTCATGCTGATCTTTCCCTTCGGCCTTAATACCGATGCGGCGGGTGACCGCACGGTGGCTCTGCAGATCAACTTCTCCGGGCAGGTGGAAGACTCGTGCCATTTCACCATCGAGGCGGGGAGCGTGGAGGCAAAGCAGGGAGCCTGTGCGAATCCTGACCTCACCATCGATACCCCCTTCGACCTGTGGATGGATATCATGACCCGCAAGGCCGACGGTCAGCAGATGTTCATGGAACAGAAGTACACTGTACAAGGCGACCTGCCGCTCATGATACAGCTGTTTAAGAGGGAGGAGTAACCAGCCATCCCCTGAAACGCACAGCAGGCGCTGGCAAAAAATAGTTATCGCAGGTGTCTTATACAGCTCTACTAACTGTGTTTCGTTTTTATACAGAAAACTGTCTATTTAATGTTCAACTTCCGACAATGGCAAAAACATGAACAAAACACACCTGAACATAGAAGAGATCCAGGAGGCAGACTTCGATTCCTTACAACCATTGGTAGAGGAATTCATCTCAACGCACCGGTCTTTATCTTTCAGAGAAGACTATTGGAGTTCGTTTTGTGCCTGGCTAGTAAAAGCCCCGAAGGACGAAAACATCCTGTTACTGCGCGCAACAATCGAAACAGACCTTGTTGGTTTCGTCGTAGGGGTTATACAGGAAAACGACCCCCTGCTGTCGCCTGATCGTATAGGATATGTGAGCATTATGGTGGTAGATAAAAAGCATCGCGGGATCGGTATCGGTGAGGATCTCTGGAAAGAATTGCGCAGTTGGTTTTTATCAAAAGGCGTTTCGTATTTTGAACTGTACACAGAATTCGAAAATAGTCTTGCAGGTTCATTTTGGAGCAATAGAGGCTTCGATACCTTTTTGGAAAGGCGAAGGCAAAATATAGAAAATATATGACAAGTAAGAAGTGCGGTCGAACATCACCATGCGCTGCAAGAAAACAGTGACGGCGGCTTTGTTTTCGCATCTCTCATCAATCCCTTCTTATCTCGAAATAAACCTTGACATTGATATCAATAGTGATACCATCGTGCCATGGCAAGGATAGAAGACATACTTGCACAAATTAAGGTTAATCCTGGGAATGTCAGATTCACTGATTTATGCAGGGTATGCGATCATTTTTTTGGAGAGCCTCGCCAAAGCAGTGGGAGCCACCGGATATATAAAACCCCATGGCAAGGCGACCCAAGAATAAATATCCAAAATTACAAAGGGAACGCCAAGGCATATCAAGTGAAACAGGTGCTGTTGGCTATTGAAAAACTGGAGGTATACCATGGCCTTGAAAAATGATAGATACACCTATCGGGTAACTTGGTCTGAGGACGATGATGAGTATGTGGGCCTGTGTGCCGAGTTCCCGAGTTTGAGTTGGCTGGCTCGAACCCCGGAGGCCGCTTTAAGGGGAGTCCGGAAACTGGTTACGGATGTCATTCAGGATTTGCGTGACAACAGTGAAGATATTCCGGAACCCATTTCCTCTAGGAAATATAGCGGTAAGTTTATGGTACGGGTCCCCCCGGGCGTGCATCGGAACCTTGCAATCCAGGCAGCCGAGTCAGGAGTCAGCTTAAATCGGCTTGCCAGTTTGAAGCTAAACCAATAAATATATAAGTTTCAAGTGTTCTCTTGATTGGATTGTTTCCATATAACATCCAATTAAGGTAATCTGTTATTCTGATTTTTTACGACCAACCGCTTCGGAAGGAGAGTCCTATGTACGCGGTCATCATGGCGGGAGGAAAGGGGACCCGGTTCTGGCCCCTGAGCAGGGAGAAGATGCCGAAACACCTGCTGAATATCACGGGCAAGAAGACCATCATACAGTACACGGTGGACCGAATAACCCCCCTTGTGGCACGGGAAAACATCCTGATTGTCACCGGAGCCAGCCACTGCGATGAGATCAGGCAGCAGCTCCCCCAGCTTCCGGCCGAGAACATACTGGTCGAACCGGTCGGCAGAAATACCGCACCCTGCATCGGCCTTGCCGCGATGCACATACGAAAGAAAGATCCCGATGCCGTCATGGCTGTCCTTCCCTCCGATCACCTGATCGCGGACACGGAACCCTTTCTCGCCTCGCTTATCGCGGCGCGCGAGATGGCGAAGGCAAGAGACTGTCTCGTCACGATCGGCATACGCCCCCGATGGGCCGAGACGGGGTACGGTTACATGGAACGGGGCAAGACAACCGACACCATAGGGGAGACAAAGGTATACCAGGTCCGGTCGTTTCGGGAAAAACCGGACGTGAAGACCGCGGAGAAGTTTCTCAAAGACGGGGAGTTCTTCTGGAACAGCGGGATGTTTATCTGGAAGGTATCCACCCTGCTGGACGCGATACATGAGCTGCTCCCCGATCTGTACGAGGGGCTCCTGAAGATAGAAGATGCAATCGGAACAGACCATGAGGCGCAGGTCCTCTCCGAGATCTACGGGGGAATCGAGCCGGTCTCCATCGATTACGGTGTCATGGAAAAGGCCCCCGATGTCGTCATGCTGGAGGGGGATTTCGGGTGGAACGATATCGGAAGCTGGGACGCCCTGTGGGATGTCCTCGAGAAGGACGCGAAGGGGAACGTGACGCGGGGAAAGGTCATACGTTCCGGCGCCTCGAACTGTCTGGTACACAGCCCTGACAAGATGGTGACGCTGGTCGGGGTGGAGGACCTGATCGTCGTGGAGACGGACGACTCGCTCCTCATCTGCCGGAGGGGGGCGTCACAGGATGTCAAAAAAGTGGTTGAACATTTCGAAAAAAAAGGTATGAAGGAATATCTATGAGCACAGCTGATATAATCGGGTTCACGGCGGCGGTGATCTGCTCGATATCGATGACGCCACAGGTTATCAAGATATACCGGACAAAGAAGACCGATGACCTGTCACTGGGCGCGTTTTCGGTCCTGGCAAGCGGCCTGTTCCTGTGGCTCGTCTACGGTCTGCTGATACACTCTATTCCAATCATGGCGGGAAATGCCGTAGGGGGCAGCTTTACCCTGTACATCATCGTCATGAAGATACGGCACGGGTAAGATAAAAAAAGGAGGCTACAGATGAAGATACTCGCGGTGAACGGGAGTCCGAACACGAAGAAGGGGATGACCCACATACTGATGGAGACCTTTCTGGAGGGGGCCCGGGAGGCGGGGGCCGAAGTGGAGACGGTCTTCCTGCAGAAGAAAAAGATCCAATACTGCATCGGCTGTTATAACTGCTGGGTGAAAACCCCCGGGGTGTGCGTTCACAAGGACGACATGTCTGAGCTTCTGGAAAAAGTGCGCGGGGCGGACTGCCTGGTGATCGGAACCCCCCTGTACGTGGACGGCATGACCGCCCAGACAAAGACATTCCTGGACCGGATGATACCCCTTTCCGATCCCCATTTCGAATTTGTGGACGGGCACTACCGTCACCCGAGGAGGTACGGGGAAAATCCTCCCAATATCGTCCTGGTCAGCGTCTGCGGCTTCTACGAGCGAGACAACTTCGGCGGGCTCATCGATCACATGGAGCGCGTGTGCCGCAACATGCAATCGCGCTTCGTGGGCGCGGTGGTGCGGCCGTCGAGCTACATCTTCACACTGGAGGAGATCCTCGCCGAACCGATCAAAGAGATAAAGGAGGCCACGCGCCGGGCCGGGCGGGAACTGGTCGAAAAGGGAACCCTCTCGTCCGAGGTTCTCGACGACGTGGCGCGGGACTACCTGCCCAAGGATGCCTTTCTCAGAGGGTCGAACGATTTCTGGGACCGGTGTATCAAGGCGGGCAAATTTCTCAACCTGTAGCATCCTTCAACCGGGGGGTGACTATCCCCCACATGACGGAAAGGAGGAGGAGTATGAAGGTCACCATTATCTATGATAATGAGACATCCCGGGAAGACCTCCGGGCCGACTGGGGGTTTTCCTGTCTCGTGGAGGCGCACGGCAAGAGGATGCTCTTCGATGCCGGCGCGAAGGGAGAGATCCTTCTCGGCAACATGAAGAAGCTGAATATCGAACCCTCGTCGATAGACGCGGTGGTCATCTCACACGCCGACTGGGATCACACGGGGGGACTCTCCGACTTTGCCAAGGAAAACAGCGAGGCTACCCTCTATATTCCTCCGTCGTACCGTATGCCGCCCGATTCGGCCGGGGAGGTTGTCGTGGTTGAGGAGCCCATGGAAATCTCCGAGGGAATCTTCTCCACGGGGGAACTTCGGGGGATTGAACAGTCGCTTGTCGTTATCACGGAGAGGGGGCCGGTCGTCATCACGGGATGCTCCCATCCGGGTGTGGGGGACATCCTCGAAGCCGCTTCCGCTCACGGAAAACCATATGCCCTGATCGGAGGTCTTCACGGATTTAACGAATTCGAACGGCTGGACGGGATACCCATGGTATGTGCCACGCACTGCACCGAGTTCAAGAAAGATATAGCATCGCGTTACCCCGATGCCTACATCGAGGGGGGCGCGGGCCGGATAATCGACTTGTAGAGGAAACCGGATCGGATCCCGGACTGTCGATCACCAATACGGAAAATATACCGGACGTTCGGGATATAAGGAGATAATCACGTGGGATTTCTGAAGCTGTTCTCGGGGAAAGGACCTGAAGAGTACGAACAGAAGGGGGACCGTTTCTTCAAGACCGGGGAATACGGGGCGGCAAAGCTGGAGTATGAGACCGCCCTGGATAAGGTCAGGAAAGAACATTCGGAAGACGCAGGCATCGAAGAGCGCCTCCGCGAAAAGGTGGTCGAAAGCAAGGAGGCCCTGGCCCTGCAGCACAAAGAAAACGCGCTGCTGCTGATAGAATCCGGCGATCATGAAG
>JAFCZZ010000179.1 GCA_019314085.1 Deltaproteobacteria bacterium
TCTTCTGCACTCATCCTCCGATCTCCCTCTGGAGACATGCATGGCGGCTGTCCGTACCATGGCCCGGGAGGAAAAAGAGACGGTAATCCGGACCGCCTGCCGCCACATGCAGGCGTATGACCCGCCCCTGCGGGAGTTCGAGAATGCAGGCTTCCTGTTCGAGGCTGTTGTCAGCGCCTCCTGTTTCGCCCAGCTGAAGCGGCACCGAATGGCTACCATTACCTGTCAGGAGTATGATCCCTCACTCGGCGTCACGATACCGGCCGGGGTCCGCGCGATCGGGATGGACGGGCCTTTCATGGAGATCATCTCCCAGACGAATGAGGCATACCGCCGGATCAGAGAGGTATCCCCCCCGGCGGCGCCCTATATCCTTACCAATTCCCATCGAAAACGGGTGGCGATGCGGGTGAATGTTCGAGAACTGTATCATATCTCCCGCCTCCGCGAAGACCTGCACGCGCAGTGGGATATCAGGGAGACGGCCGAACGGATGGTGAGGATGGGAAAGAACTTTATGCCCCTGGCATTGATGCTGACTGCGGGGAAAGATGGCTTTGTGCCCATTTCTCAGGAAGAGAGACGCAATAATAAACAGGGGGGCAAATAGGGGCACGTTGCCCCTATTTTCTGTTTTTACGGTGTGCCGCTGAATCCAAAACCCTCTTCCTTGAATAGCTTCACACAGACATCCACGGCATCGGGATCGTACTTCGTGTCCCTGCCGGTGGAGATCTCTTCCAGCGCCGTCTCCATCCCGAGGGCTGTCCGGTATGGCCTGCGAGAGGTCATGGCCTCCACAACGTCCGCCACCGCCAGGATTCTCGCCTGAACGATGATCTCGTCCCCCTCCAGGCCCCGTGGATACCCCGAACCGTCGAGCCTCTCGTGGTGCTGATAGACCATTTCGGCAATCGGCCAGGGGAACTCTATCTTCCCGAGGATATCGTACTCGATCCGCGGATGGGTCTTGATGATGTTAAACTCGTTATTCGTCAATTCGATCGGTTTACTCAGTATCTCCGAAGGGACATATATCTTCCCGATATCATGAATAAGCGCGGCCAGGTGTATTCCCCTGACCTCATCTACCCGAACAGTTCAGTTCCAGGCCGATGGCCTCGGCAAGTTCCCCCACGCGCCTCTGATGTCCGGCCGTATAAGGGTCGCGCATCTCCAATGCCGTGGCAAGGGCATCGATCGCCCTCTCCATGCTGTCCAGAAGTTTTTCGGTGCTTATAGATGGCCATCTCGACGGTGCTGTGCAGTTCCTTTTCCCCGAAGGGCTTTATCATGTAACCGAAGGGATCCGTTACCTTGGCACGTTCAAGGGTCTTATCATCGGCATAGGCGGTCAGATACACGACGGGTATGTTGAAAATCCTGCCGATCCGGCCGGCCGGCTCTATCCCGTCGATCTCTCCGTTGAGGACAATGTCCATCAGTATCAGATCCGGCTTGAGCTCCCCGGCCATTTTAACGGCCTCTTCTCCGGAGGAGACGATGGGGGGGTGTCGTACCCGAGTCCCCTCAGCTTGCTCTCGATGTCTCTGGCTATGATAATTTCATCCTCTACAATCAGAACCCGCTTCTTCATCCTATCTTTCCACTTCTCCCTTTCTCATATTGCTTTAAGCGTCAGGATGAATACGGTCCCCCTCGGTTCGTTGTCCTCCACGTAGACATACCCGCCATATTTTTCCATCGCCTTCTTGACGATGTGGAGACCCAGCCCGGTATGGCCGGTGTCCCCATGTATGAATCCCTCTTCGAAGATCGTCTCTTTGATTTCATCGGGGATCCCCACCCCGTTGTCGGCAATGCGCACCTCGCACATATCCTCCCGCCGGTTTATGGCAACCTCGATTCTGTCGGCCTTTCCGTGGATGACGGCATTGCGGGCAATATTGTCAAGAACGGAAAAGAGGGAGTCGTCGGCCATGACCTGGGCCCTTCCCCTCCCCTTGACCTTGATAGTTATAAACGGATAATTCCCGGCAATCTCGTCCATGATATCCCGTATCTTATAGGCCTTGAGGTCTTTGTGCGAAGAGATAAAGGATTCAAGGGACCTCATCTTATCGATAAGGTCCAGGCTCTTTTTGACACGCCCCTCTGCCTCTTCCAGAAGCTCTTCTTCATGGGAGACCGTGTACAGGTTGAGACCGCTCTGTGCGACTACGAGATCATTTGTCAGATCATGACGCATTATCTGATTGATGAGGGCAAGGTGCTCCCGGTGCATCTTGACCTCCTCTTCGGCCTGCTTGCGGGCCGTCACATCCCTCGACACGCCGCGGAAGCCGACCGGGGTCCCCTCCGCGTCCCTCATCAGCGAAACGGACAGTTCGTGGGTTGCTCTGCTGCCGTCCGCTCGCATGAATTCATAATCGACGATGTTCGCCGGTTTTCCCGTCCGGTAGATCTCTCTGAAGATCGCGTATGTCCTCTTCGCAATTTCGGGGCTGGCATATTTCAGGCTTTCTATCCCTCTCAGCTCCTCCGCCGGAAATCCCACCATCCTGCACAGGGCATCGTTGAAGAAGGTGAACCTCCCGGTAAGGTCGACCTCCCAGTAGCCGTCGTCGATACTCTCGAGAATGGTCCGGTACTTCTCCTCGCTCTCCCTCAGCGCATCCTCCGTCGCCTTGCGTTTTGTGACATCGCGCGCAATCCCGCGGAACCCGACTGGTTGACCATCCTTATCCCGTATCAGAGAAACATTTAATTCAAGCGTCCTCTTGCTGCCATTTTTTCGTATTATCTGATACTCTCCCACATCGGCGGATTCCCCCGTCCGGTAGACCTCGTTAAATGTCTTGTATAGTTTCTTCGCGGTCTCCGGATCGGTGTATTCGAGATCGTTCATCCCCATCAGTTCCTCCGCCGGAACATTCGCCAGCGTGCACATCGCCTGATTGAAGAAGGTGAACCTCCCGGTAAGATCAACCTCATAGTAGCTGTCCTCGATACTCTCGAGGATGGTGCGGTACCGCTCCTCACTCTCACGGAGGGCCTGCTCGGCCCTCTTGAGCGAGGTGATCACCGTGGCCACGATCAGGAAACACTCCTCGCCCCGGAAACGGATCGACCGGGCCGACAGCAGGTCGTCCAGGATTGTCCCGTCCTTCGCCCGATACTGGATCTCCATCCCGTCCACCCGGCCCTCCCGCGCCAGGAGACCAAACAGCCGCCTCCGGTCGGCCGGGTTAACATACAGATTCAGGTCCGCAGAGGTCCGGCCGATCAGTTCTTCCGCGCTGTACCCGGTCTGCCGACAGAAGGCGTCGTTGACCTGCAGATAGGTGGCGTCCTCCCTCCGGACGATGGTGATCGCGTCGGGGGCCAGATCGAGGACGTTCCGGTAGCTCTCCTCGCTCTCCCTCAGCGCCGCCTCCATCGCCCTCCGCTCGGTGACATCTCGGGTAATACCGCGGAACCCCACCGGCTGCCCCCCGTTATCCCGTATCAGGGAGACGTTAATCTGGGCCACCCCCGTGGTGCCATCCTTCCTGTTTATCCCGTGGTCCCCCAGCTCCGAGGGTTTCCCCGTCCGGTAGACATCTTCGAAGATCTTTTGTATCCTTTTCGTTGTTCCGGGATCTGCGTAGTTGGTGAATCTCACGCCTCTCAGGAGTTCCTCCCTCGTCGTCTCCGCCATGGCGCACATGGCATCGTTGACAAAGGTAAGTCTCCCCGCAAGATCGGTTTCCCAGTAGCCGTCTCCTATCTCCTCAAAGACGGCTCTGCACTGCTCCTGCCCTTTTTTCAAATCCTCTTCCGTTCGTGCCTGCTCTCTGGTGTCCCGGGCCACACAGAGGATGGCATCCTCCCCTTCATGGGTGACGTACTGTGCGTTGCACTCTACCGGGACCATGGTTCCGTCGGACGTTACAAGATCCAGATGGAGACCCTTTTTCTTTTTTCTCTTGTTATGCGCCATATCCAGTATCGAGGCGGCATCTCTCTCGGACAGGACTGACGACAGGTCCATGTCAAGGAGAACACTTTTTCCGTACCCGAGGGTGCGGCAACACGTCTCATTAACCTCTATGATACTGCCCGTGAGATCTGTTATCAAAACACTATCGAAAACACTGTCGAAAATATCTGTGAACAATTCCTTATATCCTCCGTTTGTACGTCTGTTCCTTGAAGTCAATCCTGAACGATGTCCCGCAGCTGCGGCACCTTCTCCTTCGGGAAGGAGACCGTCAGGGGTGTCCACCCGAATTCAGAGGCGGCAGCGGCGGCCTCTTTCCCCGCGGCTCTCGCCTGGGGCATCTCCGTGCAATACAGTAATCCCAGTGTCATAAGCTGCGGGAAGACCTCTTTGACCACCTCAAGCTGCTCATTTGCCGGCACCTTCATGGTAACGCCGGTAATATTTCTTCCCGAGTCGTTATATTCCTTGATAATACCGGTAGCCCTGGGTTTGGCAACGATGGAATACACAATGGGAACCCGCTTCTCTTCGGCAGCCTTCAGCGCCGCCAGGCTGCTCCCGGTGCCCAGGGACACAATCAGGTCAAGGTCTTTTTTGACAAGCTCTTCCGCTATTCGCAGCGCCAGCTCGCCGTCCTGCTCCGCGGTTTTGTACTCAATAACCAGGTTCATTCCCTCTTTATAGGCCTTGGCCTCAAGCCCGTCGATCACCCCACAATACGTCCGGCCAAATGAATCGATCTTTTCCGTCCACTGCAGGATACCGATA
>JAFCZZ010000180.1 GCA_019314085.1 Deltaproteobacteria bacterium
ATCGGGAAAGGATACCGAGAAGCGCTCCAAGGGGACACAGATACCTGCACCAGAATCTCCTCTCGTGCAGGTTCAGCCCCATTATGAGGAAAAACAGGGCACCGATAAAAATCCCCTGGAGAAAGTACGGTTGTCCGAACGAGAGAACGGCCTTTTTCAGTATGCCATAGACCCACTCGGAGCCGTCGGTGATCACCGGTATATTCAGGGCATAGATGGTATTGAAAAAGGCCCTGGCCAGGTAATTCAGCAGGGGATTGATATGCCGAGCCCGGCAATACAGGTTTTCTTGAGAAAGTCTCTACGATTCATGGGAGCCCCCCAATTCTCTGATGGTCCTTCTCTGATTTCTTCCCCTGGATAGGGGAACTGTATCATACCGGGGGGATTCATTTCAGAAAAATGTGAACGGCATGCTCACTTTCGCTCTTTCAGACTCGCCCGGCCGATGGCATCCGTTCCGAACCGATCGGTGATCGTATCGATCGCCTCATCCAGTTCCCGCCGGTGGGCCTTTCGTGTGTCATTGCGCTCAAAGATATCCGTCTGCACCGGTTCTTCAGCGGAGACGAGATTGGAGACACCGACACCGATCAGGCGCGTCTTCTTGGACATTCGGTACCGCTCAAGGAGCCGGGAGGCCTCTCTGATGATGATATCGGAAGACTGCGTCGCCTCCCTGATCGTAACGCTCCGGGTCACCTGCCTGAAATCCGAGTCCTTTATCTTGATGCTTATCGTCCGTCCTCCTACCCCCAGCTTTCTCAACTCCCGCGCGATCCTCTCCGCCTGCCCCAGGATATATCGCTTGAGCAGATCTTTATCGTCGGTATCCGCGGAGAGCGTCTCTTCGGCGCTGACCGATTTTGTCTCTGTGTCAGGGGTCACGGACGATCGATCGATACCGCGGGCGAACTGGGCGAGCCGGTAGCCGAATGTACCAAGCTTCTTTACCAGCAGTTCCTCGGGATATTGATTGACATCACCGAGGGTCCTGACCCCCATAAGTCCTAGTTTTTCCTGCGTATTTTTCCCGACACCGGGGACCTTGTGGATCGGAAGAGATTCGATAAACCGGTCGACATTTTCCTGCGCGATGATGGTCAATCCATCGGGCTTATCCATATCGGAGGCAATCTTCGCCAGAAACTTGTTCGGCGCGCCCCCCACCGAGCAGGTCAGGCCCGAGCCCTTCTTGATCCTTTGCTTGATACGGAGGGCAATCTCATCTACCCCGCCGAAGAGCCTTTCGCAGCCGGCAACATCGACGTAGGCCTCGTCAATCGAGATCGGTTCAACCAGAGGGGAAAATTCGCGCAGGATGAACATGATCCGTGCCGACAGCTCCCGGTAGCGGCCCATCCGGGGTGGGAGGAAGATCGCGCCGGGGCACCGTTTCCTCGCCTGAAAAACCGGCATGGCGGAATGGACACCGAACTTTCGCGCCTCGTAATTCGCGGCGGAGACGACGCTCCGTTCGGACTGCCCCCCCACGACAACACACCGGCCCTTCAGATCCGGATTGTCCAGCTCTTCGACGGAGGCATAGAAGGCATCCATGTCTATGTGGAGAATCATATAATCAAAGCGAGCCTTTCATACGGGGATCTTCCAGGGCCGTTTTCCCCAGGATGGCAGGCCAACTATAAATCTTTTTCCCCCTTCGGTCTATGCCAATCTTGAGATATGGTTGATAGGACAAAAAAGGGATGGTTTGGTAGCCCCTTTCTCAGAAAAGGGCACCAGAATGATCGTAAGTTTCAAGGTCAGAATGGAAGATGAACCTATAACCGGGATCAGAGGCCTAGGTAGGTTTTCCGGATGACCTCGTTTGCAAGCAGTTCGTCACCGGTTCCCTCGGCGATGATCTTGCCCGAGGAGAGGACATAGTTGCGTGAGGCCATCTTAAAGACCGTGCTCACCTCCTGTTCAACGAGGAGAACCGTAATCCCCAGCTTGCGAATCTCGGCGATCTTCCCGAATACCTCCTTTCGCAGAAGGGGGGCGAGGCCGGTAGAGGGTTCATCAATGCACAGCAGTTTGGGTTCGGACATCAGTGCCCTGCCGATGGCAAGCATCTGCTGTTCCCCCCCCGAGAGGGTCCCTGAGATCTGTGTTAATCTCTCCTTGAGCACGGGAAATAATTGATATACCTTATCGAGATCATCGTGAATCTTGCTTCTCTCTTTCGTCAGATAGGCACCGGCCAGCAGATTGTCGTGAACCGTCATCTCCCGGAAGGGCCTCCTTCTCTCAGGGCAGTGGATCAGACCCCTCTTCACGATTTCATGCGCGGGGACTTCGTCTATTCGTTCCCCGTCAAAGGTCACCGTACCCTCGAGCGTTATATCTCCGGCGGTTGAACGGCGCGTGATTTCCCGTTCCCAGGCCACCAGTCCGGTTATGGCCTTGAGAAGCGTGGACTTGCCGGCCCCGTTCGGCCCTACCAGGCTTACCAGTTCTCCCGTATCGATTCCCATGCTCAGGTCATTAATGAGCACGGCCTTATCGTAGCACACCTTTAAATTAGCGACTTCCAGCAGCACTGTTAAATGTTTCCTTCCCCGAGATAGGCCTCGACGACATAGGCATTCTTCACCACCTCGTCGGGCGTCCCGTCAGCAATGATAGTTCCGAAGTCGAGCACCACAATCCGGTCCACCATCTTCATCAACTGTTGCAGTTTGTGTTCCACTATGATCATGGCCGGCCCCTCACTGTGCAGGCGGCCGAACCTGCCACCCTTGTGGAGACGCTGCATCGATTTTGCCATCAGATCGGTCTCGGCCGGGCTCAGCCCCCCGAAAGGTTCGTCCAAGAGAAGAAGTTCCGGCTCCGTGGCGATGGCCCGGGCAACTTCCAGCCGTTTGAGGTCCCCCTGAGAAAGGGTGGATGCCTTTTCGAGGGCCATATCGGAGATACCCGCGAATTCGAGAGCATCCATGGCCTTGGCCTCGATCCTCTTCACCCATTCCCCCCGTTTCATGGCCCGGGGGCACATGCAAGAGACCATGACATTGGCAATAATGGGGAGACGGCGAAAGGGCCTCATGTTCTGAAAGGTGCAGGCGATACCGGCGTTTACGATGCTCCAGGTTTTGTCCCCCACAATCCGTTTGCCCTTGAAGCGGATGTCACCCGAATCGGGTTTCATGATACCGGTTATCAAGCGCAGCAGGGTTGTCTTCCCGGCGCCATTGGGACCGATCAGGCCTACCACCTCGTTCCGGTCCATGGAAAAATGGGCCTTATTGACGGCCTGCAGTCCTCCGAAGCCCTTGCTCAGATCCTTTATTTCCAGGAACGGTTGGTCTCCCATATTAGATTTCCTCCGACTCTTCTCTCAGCTCTCTCCGGGAGACCTTTCCCACGTCCGTCTTGGGGAGCTCACCGCGGAATTCAATGATCGCGGGAACCTTGTAATGCGCCAGCTTTTCACGGCAGAAGTCCATGATCTCCTCTTCGGAGACCTTACCCCTGGCCTCGCCCTGCAGGACCACGTAAGCCTTGACGAATTGCCCCACCCGGGGATCGGGGACACCAACCACGCCGGCTGCCTTGATCTGCGGGTGACTGAAGAGGACCTCTTCCACGTGCCGCGCGAAGACCGAGTATCCCTTGAATTTGATCAGATCGCGTTTACGATCAAAGAAGTGGAAATATCCCTCTTCATCCATTCTGACCAGGTCTCCCGTTCTGAGCCACTTTTTGCCGTCGATCTCTATGATTGACTCCTCGGTCTCCTTGGGTCTCTTCCAGTACCCCTTCATGATGTTGGGACCGTTCAGAATCATCTCCCCCTCTTCGTTCACCGGCATAAACTCCGTGCCGGCAATATCAACGATCGCAGCGGTTACGCTGGGGATCGGCACACCGAAGGAACCCGTCTTCGGCCTGTCGTAGGGGGTGCTGTGACTGACTGCGGTGGTCTCCGTCATTCCATATCCTTCCAGGATCTTGGAGCCGGTTCTCCTTTCCCAGTCGTTGACGGTTGCCTCGTGCAGCGTATCGGCACCACAGGCAATCATTTTGAGAGCCGTCCAGTCCACGCGGTCCGTCTTCTCGTACTCCTTGAGATACTCAAACATAAAGGGCACGCCGTAAAAACCGGATGCCTTATACCGTGCCATGGCCGAGAGGATATCATCTATGTCCGGCGTGGTAAAGAGGACAAGGGTGGAACCCTGAACCAACCCAGTGAGCATAACCACGACCTGCCCATAGATGTGAAAGAAGGGCAGGAATGCGATGACCACCTCTTTCCCTTCCTCGAATATAGGCCAGAAGGACGTGGTCTGCGCCTGGAGCACCACTATGTTGTAATGGGTAAGGATTGCAGCCTTGGGTAGTCCTGTCGTACCCCCCGTATAGGGAAGGGCGGCGATATCTTCTCTGGGATCGATTACAACGGATGGAGGATTCGGGGGATACTTCTTGATCAGGTCCTGGAATTGAATCAGGCCGGCCTCCTCCATAAACTTGGGGGTCGGGACGTGCATCTCCCCGTAAACCTTCCCCACGGCGCTCTTCCCCACCATTTTTTTGAGCGCGGGGAGATATTCCGCGACATTGGTCACGATTACATTCTTGAGGGTAAGACCGGTCTTCTCCACGTTATCATACAGGAGATCCTGACAGATAATCGTCTCCGCGTCGCTATCCTCAAGCTGATGTTTGAGTTCCTTGCTCGTATAGACAGGGCTGACCGGCGTAGGACAATTCAACAGGAAGAGGGCCACCGTGTCTCCCCGTCCCACCCCCAGATCGTAGAGGGCCGTGGCAAAACGGTCGACCAGCTCCTTCAGCTTCGTATAGCTGATCTTCTTACCGTAGAAAATCAACGCAGTCTTGCGACCATACTTTTCCACCACCTGATCCAACAGATCGGGAACGGAGCACTCGGGGATATCCGCTTCTTCGGGGACACCTTCCGGGTAGTATTTCAACCATGGTTTTGACATATATGCTTCTTTTGGATTCATCTGGCAGCCTCTATTTCTTTTATTATTTCC
>JAFCZZ010000012.1:0-2917 GCA_019314085.1 Deltaproteobacteria bacterium
TGAGGACGGTCCGGGAATAGAGGTTCCCCGTTATAAAGCGTGAAAAGTCGTTGGCGAGCTCCCGGTCAAATTCCTTCCACATCCGGTAGGGGGGATCCATCTTGATTCCCCCACTGAAGAGCTTTTGAGCCGTTTCACGGGTCCTGTCGTCTTTTGTTTTTTCCACGATGTTTCTTCTCCTTACTTCACCAGGAATATATTTCGATCCCTGTCCTGGAAGTAGATGTATTGATATGAGTCCTTGCCGGTCCTCTCGAAGATCTCCTCCCCCTGTTTCCTGCATGCGGGGCAGCCCTGTCCCGGGACGATGACGGCGAAGATCCGGTTACCGGTACTTGCCTCGGAGGCGATGGTGATCAGGCCTCCGCATTCGTCACAGACGCGAACGGTCTCCTCCTGGTGTTCGCTTATCATGTCGGTGTCGTAGAATATGTCCCGGCTGCGGTGCAGGGACTCTTTGCCCTTTACCAGTGCGTTTCTTTGGGACGCGCGGCCCTTCCACAGGTCGTAGATGGCCGCAACCTGCTGTTCGATACGCCGGCTCGTCTGCTGGCTTTGTCTGATGGCCTCCGGGTTGTAGTCAGGCTCGGTGACATGGCTGTAGTCGATCCCGGCCATGGCGAGGATGATTCCCACATTGACATAGGGCAGAGCGCTTTCGATGGAGTACCCCCCTTCGAGAACGGCGATGTCGGGGGAAAGCCTGTCGTTCAATATGGCATATCCCTGCGCGGAAAAAGACATGTTGGTGATCGGATCGCTGTAGTGGTTGTCCTGCCCCGCCGAATTGATGACCAGATCCGGCTTGAATTCATCCAGTATGGGGAGGATCAGGTTGTCCAGGGCGAAGAGAAATCCCTCATCCGAGGTGTTGGGGGGGAGGGGCACGTTGATTGTGGCCCCCAGGGCGTTTGGCCCCCCGAATTCATCGGGGAAACCGGAGCCGGGATAGAGCGTCCTCCCGTCCTGATGGATCGATATGAAGAGGGTGTCGGGATCATGCCAGAAGATGTCCTGAGAACCGTCCCCGTGGTGGCAGTCGGTATCGACAATGGCGATCCTCTTGTGACCGTATGTGTGGCGTATGTATTCGATCATGATCGCTTCGATGTTTATGTTGCAGAATCCCCTGGCGCCATGGACGATCCGCATGGCGTGGTGTCCGGGTGGGCGCACGAGCGCGAAGGCGTTGTCGACCTCTTTTCGCATCACCTTTTCGGCGGCCGTTATGGCCCCCCCCGCCGAGATCAGGTGGGACTGGGTAATGACGCTATGGGCGTCCGGGACGCAGATATGGATGCGGTTTATATCCTCTGCGGTAGCAAGCCCCGGTTTGAATTCTGTAATATTGTCCAGATCAAGCAGACCCTCTTCGAATACCTGGTCCTGCGTGTAGAGGAGCCTCTCCTCCCTTTCGGGATGGGTAGGCGATATCGCCCAGTCAAAGGCGGGAAAAAATATCAGTCCGGTCCTTTTCCTACTGTCTGACATCGGACGCCTCCTGCCTGAAGCCCGCGATCAAACCCGGCTTCACCTGGGCCTTGATCCGTATGTTCCTTCCGGCCCTTGACCCCATCCCCCTGACCATGTTGAAGGCCTGGTCTTCGATGATCTCCATGTCGAGATCGTCCTCCCGTGCCCCCATCCTCAATGCCCTGGTGCGCAGGGTCTTCTCGCACAGTTCGATCGCATCCTGATGGGTGAACCCCCGAGATATCGGGATCTGTATTCCCTCCTCCGTGATGGTCACTTCCCCTTTTTCCGTGTCGGCCAGAAGGGTAACCTCGGTTGTTGTCCGTGCCAGGGCGGCGCCGATCGCGTTGGCGACCTCGGCGTGCTGGGGCACACATGAAGAGATCCCGAGCATTTTTTCTATATACGGCGCCATCGGTTTGGCCGGTCCGCCGACGATATAGACCACCGTGGGGGTGATCCTCTTCCCTTCGAAGATCTCATGGACGGTATAGACCGGTTTATTGTTGATCTCTCCGAGCATCTCCCGGACCGCAGAGAGGATCGTTCTGCAGGCGAAGTCGAAGATCTCCTGCGCCGCCTTATCGAGCGGCAGGTTCGCGCGGTCGGCGATCTCCTGAACAGCCTTGATCGCCTTTTCCCTGTCACCGATCTCCGTCAGGCCAAGGACTATCAGGGCATCCGTTGGCGTGGGGGAGGGGCCTCCGAAAGCCGCCGCCGGCCCATCCCGTTCGGGACCGATGGTGATCTGCCCGTCCTCATATCCGACCCTGCTGTCGCCCCCTACCCCTATGGAGCGGGTCAATAGCCCTCTGATGAGCGTCTTGTGCCCCCCGATGGTCACGCCCAGGGGTTCCAGGAGAGGGACACCGTCGGCGAAGATTGCTATGTCTGTGGTCGTCCCGCCTATATCGAGAGCGATGGCATCCTCACGACTGTCTGTCAGACTCAGGATGCCCATGATACTGGCAGCGGGGCCGGAGAGGATCGATCCGACGGGATACCCGACGGACTGGCTGATTTTGGAGGTTCCGCCGTCCGCCTTCAGTATGTAAACAGGGGCGGTGATCCGCGTGTGGCCTACGTAATCCATCACATTCTTGACAAAGGTGCTGTACGTGTCCCATATCGCGGCGTTGAGGTAGGTCGTCGCTATACGTCTCGGAAAGGCCAGATTTCCCGACATGAGGTGGCCGAAGGATATGTGCCTGAACCTGCCGTTAATGATGTCCCCTATCTCCGTCTCGAGGCCGGGATTTCGCGTGGAGAATTTCCCGACGATTCCCACATGCCCGATATTCTCCCTTTCAAACAGATCAGCGATGCCGGCAACCTCGCTGCTGTCCGTCCCGGCAACCCTGATTCCCCGGTGGTTGACATAGCCGGATATGAAGTGTGTGTCTTCGCCGATCCTGAGCATCTCGGGCGGAAGGCCGGGACCGCC
>JAFCZZ010000012.1:2930-19470 GCA_019314085.1 Deltaproteobacteria bacterium
TTGCCGGGGTCCTCGCCGCTGAAGATCTCTTTGGTAACGCCTATGAGCGATTCTATCAGATTTTCCTGGTTCGTTACGACCTTTGCCTTCTTTGTAATCCGGAGTGTGTCCAGCAGAACCGCATCGGTGTGTGTTCCCCCAACATCAATCCCTATAATCATATCATCTCCCCGGCACCCTTTTTACCAAGATTGCCTATCACACGGACCTGCGGCAGTCAATTTATCATTTTTCGGCGTCGTTTTTCAGGCAAAGCTACCGTGGAGACGCCTGGAAACCGCGGGGGTGTGGTCAAAAGATTGATTACGTAATTGTAATCCAAATTACACGCTTTCACGTAATCTCCCCGTTTTTGTGGAGAAATATCCCCATTTTTTGCGGTCCGGGTAGGGGCTCCACCGTCATCCCGAATGTCTTCTGTGGCCTTTAACCGTCTGAAACAAATGAGTGTTTATGTCACTTGGCATGCGCCCTGCCCGCTCTCTATGGCTGCCCCTCACTGCTTTCCCATGGCCTGTTTCTTGCCCTTTCAGAGGGTGGATAGGCCTGACTCATGCGAACTGAAAAACGAAAGGGAATATGAAGAAATTACTTATTGGGATCATCTTATCGGTGGTTGTTGCCACTAACAGCTGGGCAACATACACGGGAAGCCTTGAGGGGGCCGACACCTTATTCGGGACGGGGAGCTGGAGTACCGGAACCCTGGACTGGAATGTGAGTGTCGACGGCAGTGACATCTGGACCTACGATTACACCTTTACGGTGGAGTCCAAGGATATAAGTCACCTGATTTTTGAGGTGTCGACCACCTTTGACGACAGTAATATTTATGCGGGAACGACCGAAGGGTATGAGCTTGCTGAGTATAGCGGAAGCAGCAAAAGTAATCCCGGTCTCCCCGGTTCGGTATATGGCTTGAAATGGGATCTTGATGTTGATACCACATCCGCATCAGTCACCATTGTCTCGGACAGGGCTCCGATGTGGGGTGATTTCTACGCAAAGGGCGGCGTCGAAAGGATAAAAGGGGTTAAAACGAGGCTCTTCGCGTACAATACAAAATTGGAAGTGACACCTTTGCGTCGGCCGGTAACGGCAACGCCGGGGGGTGGGCGTTGGTACCCAATACCCATACCGGTGCCCCTGTGCCCGAACCTTCCACCATGCTCCTCTTCGGCTTTGGTATGATCGGCCTGGCAGGGGTAGGCGGGAAGAGGTTGAGAAAGTAAGGCTCGCCACAAGGCAGCAGGCAACCATGCAGTTCGGGAGACCAGGGAAGGCTCACCTGTTTTTCAGCCAGCCGGGGTGGGTGATCCCAAATTTCTTGATCTTGTAATTCAAAGCGCGGGGGCTGATTCCGAGAAGCCTTGCCGCATCTTTTTGAATCCATAAACACTTCTGCAGTGCATCCAGTATAAGTTTTGTTTCGCCTGTTTCCAGAGGTCTCGAGGAGTCACTCTCTGACGGGGTCCGTGGCAGCCTGCCCATCTCCGGTGTGAAAATGTTTTCTTTGTGGATTACCGAGCCTTCTTCCAGAATCACGGCCCGTTCAATGGTATTGGCAAGCTGTCGGATATTTCCCGGCCACTCGTATGCCTTTAACCACTCAATGGTTGAGGGAGAAAATGCGGCGATCTTTTTCTTCACTGTGGTACATGTTTTCTCAAGAAGCAAGGATGCCAGGGGACCGATACACTCCTTTCGCTCACGAAGGGGGGGAAGCTTTACCGACAAGATGTTGATCCGGTAGTAGAGATCCTCTCTGAACTTGCCCTCGGCCACCTGCTGTTCCAGGTTTCTGTTCGTGGCGGCAATAACACGAACGTCGGAGCGGATCGTCTGGTTTCCCCCTACCCGCTCAAAGGACTTTTCATCCAGGACCCGAAGCAGCTTGGCCTGGAGAGACAGGCTGATCTCCCCGATCTCGTCAAGAAAAAGGGTGCCTCCCCGCGCCTGCTCAAACCTTCCGACCCTGAGCTTGTCCGCACCGGTGAATGCCCCCTTCTCATGGCCGAACAGCTCGCTCTCGAGGAGGGTTTCCGGGATGTTTGCGCAGTTGATGGTGACGAAGGGTCTGCTTCGCCTGTGGCTGTTAAAATGGATTGTTCCCGCCAGGAAGCTTTTTCCTGTGCCCGTATCACCCGTCATCAGGATAGTCGAATCCGTCTTTGCAAACTTCTTGAGGGTCTTGATGATCTCTTTCATGATCGGGCTGAATGCGATGATTCGGTCGAAATCATAGATAACATCCTGCCCGTGCCGCAGATAATCAATCTCATTTTTGAGGCTTGATTTCTCAAGCGCCTGCTCGACGACGTGCTGTATCTTGACCGCTGAAAATGGTTTGGCGATAAAATCAAAGGCCCCCTCCTTGATCGTTCGCACCACAAGCGAGGCCTTTTCCGTCGAGCTCATTATAATTACGGGGGTATGGGGCAGGGTCATCCTGATCCAACGGAGCAGGTCAAAAGGATCGGTCTGCTGTAGATGCAAATCAAGGATAACTACATCGCAATGATGTAATTTTAATTCGTTAAAGACATCCTTTCCGGCTGTCCAGAAGTATAGTTCGTGAGATGTACCGAGAGAGTCCAAGAGAAATTTCTCCCACTCTCTGTCTGCTTCCGCGATAAAAAGTCTGCTCATATGTAATGGTATCCTAACCCGGACAAGCCGGAACCAAACAAGATACATTTTTATCCCGACGGTACCCGTCGGGATTGTCTTTAATTCTTTTGCCTCTTTTACCTGTCTGCGTGCAACGCACAGGCAGACAAAAACTTTACAACTAAGGGACTACTCCGGAAGAGATCCAATCTCTTCCCGGTTACCGTAAGACAAAACAATCTTTTATTACAGGTAGTTCAATCTGTTTGTGATGCCATGGTGAACGCCTTTGGTCTTAACCCTTCTTCTCCATCTCCTCAATCATCCTCGTTACCTCGGCCGCCTCTTCCTTTCCCAGACCCAGCTTGATGGCCTCCCGGAAGGCCTCCCTGGCCTTTGGGAAATCCTGCTGCTGATAGTAAACCAACCCGAGATGGTAGCGGAATACAGGGTGACTGGCGACGAGCCCGATGGCCTCAAGAAACTGGTTCTTGGCCATAAGCGGGGAACCGCTTTTGAGATAGACCCACCCTAGAGTATCAGCGACATCCGCGTTCCGAGGCATGAGCTTTTTGGCACTCATGGCCAGTGTCAGGGCACGGTCCAGGTTCTGGTTCATGTCGGCATACAGATATGCCAGGTCATTTGCTGCCGGGCCGTACGATTCATTGACCTTGAGAAGATTTTCATAGGAATTGATTGCCTTGCCGGTCTCTCCCCTCTTTTGGTAAAGATAGGCCATCCTCATGTAGGCCCGGAAATTCTGTGGATTCAGTTTTATAATCCTTTGGTACATCTCCAGTGCGGTATCGTAATTTCGCTCGGCCATGGAGACTGTGGCCATCATCGTCAGGGGAAGATCCGATTCGGGATACTCGGCAATCAGATCCGATAGAAGCCCCTTGGCCGTTTCATACTCCTTCTGGCTCAAGAGAACGGTAGCCTTTATCAGCGATACCCGCAGGTCCTTCGGCTTTCGTGTGAGATAATCATCACACAGCTCTATGGCCCCCCGATACTGTTTCCGTTCAACATAGATCTTTGCCATTTCCTGAAGGGGTCTGGCAGGGTCGGGGTAGGTCTCCAGAATTTCACCAAACCCTTTCAGTGCCTCGTCCAGTTTCCCCTGTACACGGTAAACCCCTGCCAGCTGAAATCGAATAAACGGGAGGTCCGGATTTTTCTTCAGGATGGACCGGTAGTCAGATATGGCATCGTCATAATTTTTCGATTGCAGATTGGCTACCGCCCGAAGGACCATGGCCTGGTGGTTGTCAGGTTCTTTCTTTAATACCTTACCGAGTTCTTCCAGCGCCAATGACGTTTTCCCAGTCTTCAGATAGATATATGAGAGGGTCAGGCGCATCCGCAGAGAGGTAGGATCCTTTTCAAGGGCCTGCAGGACCTCCGACAGAGAAATTTCATACTGCTGATCATCCAAAAACGTCAGACCGTAATAGTAGTGTCCCTCTGCCGATTTGGGATCCAGAACACGGGCCACGGAAAACTCCTCCCTGGCCTCGGAAACCTTACCCTTCTTCCTCAGTAAGATTCCGCGGAGGATATGGCCTTTGGCGTATTCCGGCTTTTCTTTCAGTATACTCTCAATATGTTTCAAGGCCTGATCATCGCGCCTTTCGGCCAGAAGCAGTTCGGCAATCTTGGATTTCACCGGCAGTAGCTTCGGCCATTTCTCGATGATTTTTTCATAGGCCTCTATGGCCTGGGGATACTGCTTCAAAACAACATAGTAATCTGCCAAGAGGATCGAGTTTCTCTGATCCTCCGGGGAGATGGCTATGGCATCCTTAAAGCTCTGGATGGCGGCCGTATGGTCTTTCTGTCGGTGCTGAACGATGGCCAGAGCCTGAAACAATGTTGGATCTTTCAGTCCTTTCCCTGTGGCCTCCTTCAGCAACACCTCCGGAGCCTGCAATTGGTTCCTGCGCAGGTAGAAGCGTGCGAGAGCCAGGTAAGAAGCCGGTTTGTTTGGAAAATCGCGTTTGATGTCAAGCAGAGTGGCTTCGGCCAGATCATGCAGTCGTGTCCCCTCGTAAAACTGAGCGAGAGAGAGCCGGGGGGATATATCTTCAGGGTTGATCGCCGCCGCTGCTTCCATCATCTTCCGTGCTTCCCTCGGCTGCCTCTCCAGGAGGAGAACACGGGCCATGTTTATCTTGGCACTGGAACTGTCGGGATAGGTTGCTACCGCTTCCGACAACACCTTTTTTGCATCGGCCACCTTTCCCGTGTTGAGCAGTGCGGTGCCCAGAAAAAGCAGGGTCTCGAGATCCGGTCCGACACCTTCGATCAATTGATTATAGAGTGGAATTGCCCGGGAATAGGCGCGATTTTGGAAGTAGAGCAAGGCCAGGGTCCTTTTTGCCTCGCTCAGGTCAGGGTTATACTTGATGGCGAGCTTCAGCTCGCTCTCCGCCAGATGTGGCCGTTTCGATCCTATGTAGAGAGATCCAAGCTGGTAATGGGCCTGTGCATGATAGGAATTTTTCTGTACCGCGTTTCTAAAATGGATTATAGCGGCGTCGGTTTTTTGTTCCTCTATGGCTTTCAGACCTGACTGGTAATAACTTTCAGCCTTTTCCTCATCGTTTTCGAACAGAGAACAACCCATTCCCAGGAATACAGAAGAGAGGATAAGAAAGGGTATCAGGCCTCTCAAGAATTTTGTTCTTTTCACTATTACCGTACCTCCATTCACCACAATTGGTGTAACATAATTGTCAGCAATTCAACACTGCGCAATATTTTACTATGAAATCAATGGGTTGTCAATGAAATAACCAGGATTTACTGGAAAACGGCAAACTGTTTTTAAATCTGAAACCTTCAGTTTCAGTCGATGCGATTTGTCTCTTCCTGCTGTGTTATTTCCGGATCTTCTTCGGTCGGCGGAGTCTTCTCACGCATGCGTGGATTGTACTGTTTGCAACCGTTGCGTCCCCCTTCTTTCACACTGTACATGGCTATATCGGCGTTCTTCATGAGGGTATCGGTTTCCTCACCATCATCAGGATAGATGGCAAATCCGATACTGGTGGTTGTGGAAAGCTCTCTTGTGTCTACAAAGAAAGGTTTTGTGAAGGCGCCCAGTATCTTCAGACCGATCCCGTGCGCGTCATCCACCCTCTCTAACTCCGGGAGCAGTATCAGGAATTCATCCCCCCCCATCCTGGCGATGGAGTCGCTCTTGCGCAGGAACTCCGGGAGACGTCTGCCGATAATCTTCAACACCTCGTCCCCCACGGTATGCCCCCACGAATCGTTGATCTCCTTGAAATTGTCCAGATCAAGCAGCATGACGGCCAGCTTTTTGCCGCTCCGCTGTGCGCGAACCAGCTCAAGGGACAACCGATCATTAAAGAGTGCCCGGTTGGGGAGTCCGGTGAGCGGATCATGGGTAGCCAGATGTGAAAGTCTCTCTTCCAGCCTCTTGCTCTCGGTCACATCTATTGAGGTTATAATAGCCCCTTCGGGGAAAGGAGATATCTTTATGTAGAGGAATCTGTCACCGTAATGGGCATCGGGAAATTCTTTTGATACCCCCGATTCGATGCATTCCATCAGCCCGGCGTACATATTATGTTTGTGTTTTCCCTCATAATCCCTATACATAACATCCCCGGGACGGGGGAGCCGGCCGCCCGATTTTATCTTTTCGTGATTATATCCCGTTATGGCGGCCCTTTTGTCTACTATGATCGTCTCAATGGGGTTGTTCTCGAAGAGGGTTCGATATCGCTCCTCGCTCTTGCGCAGTGTCTCTTCGGTAAGCTTCCGCTTGGTAACGTCCCTGGCGAGCCCGCGGAATCCCACGGGTTTGCCTGACGGATCTTTCATAAGGGATGCGGATAACTCAAGGGTCTTTCTGGTTCCATCCAGCCGGACAATCTCGTAGCCTATCAGGTTTGCGGGTTCCCCGGTTCGATATATCTCGTTGAATGTCTTATATATCTTATTCGCTGTTTCGGGTTCGACGCGCTGCAGGTTACTCAGCCCCAGCAGTTCATTCTGTGGCAGGCCCGTTATCCTGCACAGGGCGTTATTGAAGAATGTGAAATTCCCGGCGAGATCGACCTCAAAATACGCCTCCTCGATGCTCTCCAGGATGGTGCGATACTTTTCCTCGCTTACCCTCAGTGCCCCCTCCATCCGTTGCCGGTAGAGGGCCATTTCTATGGTAACGCGGAGTTCCCTGTCTTCAAAGGGCTTGACGATAAAACCAAAGGGGTTTGTCGCCTTTATCTCTTCCATCTTGTCTTCGGCGATATTGGCGGAGACATATACGATCGGCAGGTTACATTGGGCATGAATCTGCCTGGCGGCCTCTATGCCGTCGATGCTCCCTTCCAGCACTATGTCCATCAGTATCAGATCAGGGCGCAGTTCCAATGCCTTTCTGACGGCCTCCTCTCCTGAAGAGGCAAAGGCGGCAACCTCATATCCCATGCCGTGCAATCTGTGCTGAATATCTGTGGCGATAAGACGTTCATCCTCCACAACGAGGATCTGCTTTTTCATGCGAACACCACCTCACATACCGTATCAGCTGTCATACAATATATCATATCTCGCTGTATCATCAAGAATAATCTCGATGTCGCAGTTTGCTAAAGGCCTTTGTAATTCTGATACAGCAGCCCCTGTTATCTTCGACGATCAGGGGCCGCCGTCCCTCCCCGGGTGAGCGGGCACTCATTTCTTGACAGGGGACCGTGTTGTGTTACAAAATGGACAAACGGGGATTTTATGAGCACTCGATGTGCCGAATTATGGCTGTCCCCATCTTTTATCTGACGCGAGCATATATGAAACACAAACCTTTAATACCGCCGACAAACCGCCTTGTGCCGGTCCTGATCATAATCGGGTTATTTTCATTGTGCGCCTGCGGGGTCGACAAACCGGAAAGTGACCCCGGTGCGAAAGAATCGCCTGCGGGCGTTGCCTATGGGGACATTATGGTCGAGGGTTCGATAGGTGATGCCTCCAACCTGATTTCGATACTCTCTTCGGACAGCACGTCTCACAGCATCGCATCCCTGGTCTTTAACGGTCTTGTAAAATATGACAGGGATATGGAGATAGTGGGCGATCTGGCGGAGTCGTGGGATATTTCCGAAGATGGTCTGGAGATTACCTTCCATCTGAGAAAGGGGATCAAGTGGCACGACGGACATCCCTTTACCGCCGAGGATGTCCTCTTTACCTACCGGCTTACCATAGATCCCAAGACCCCTACCGCGTATGCGGGCGATTTCCTCAGGGTTGAAACGGCAGAGGTTATCGATCCCTACACCTTTCGGGTTACCTACAAAAAGCCCTTTGCCCCCGCCCTCACGAGCTGGGGCGCCTCGGTACTTCCCCGACACCTGCTGGAAGGGAAGGATATTACCAAAACACCCCTCTCGCGCCACCCGATTGGCACGGGACCCTACCGGTTCAAGGAATGGAAGACCGGTCAGAAGATAGTCCTTGTCTCCAATCCGGACTATTTTGAGGGGAGACCCTATATCGGTGGATACATTATGCGGATTATCCCCGATATGGCCACCATGTTTCTTGAGCTTCGCGCGCAGGGAATAGACCGGATGGGGTTGACGCCGCTCCAGTACACCAGGCAGACAGAAAATAACCTGTTCCGTAAAAACTTTAATAAATATAAGTACCTGTCATTCTCCTACACCTACCTCGGCTATAATCTGGAAAATCCCCTTTTCCGGGACCGGCGTGTCAGGCAAGCCATCAGTTACGCGATAAACAAGAGGGAGATAGTCGAAGGTGTCCTTCTCGGCCTGGGGCAGGAGACATCGGGGCCCTTCAAACCGGGTACATGGCCGTATAACCCCGATGTCAAGCGATATCCCTATGATCCGCAGAGGGCCAGAGAGCTCCTGGCCCAGGCGGGGTGGCAGGACTCCGATGGAGACGGCCTGCTGGATCACGGCGGCAGGCCCTTTACCTTTGAGATCGTAACGAATCAGGGGAATGAGGTCAGGGCGAAGTGCGCGGAGATCATTCAGAGGAGGCTTGCCGATATCGGGATAACGGTAAAGATCAGGGTTATTGAATGGGCCGCCTTCATCAATGAATTTATCAACAAAAAGAGATTCGACGCGACGATCCTGGGCTGGACCATTACCCTCGATCCCGACCTTTACGATGTATGGCATTCAAGCAAGACCGGACCAGGTGAGCTGAATTTCGTCTCTTTTGAAAACGAAGAGGTGGACAATCTGCTGGAAAAGGGGAGGAGTACCTTCGACCAGAAGGAGAGAAAGGGGTATTATGACCGGATTCAGGAGATCCTTGCGGAGGAGCAGCCGTACACCTTCCTGTATGTGCCGGACGCGCTCCCCATCATCAGCAGCCGGTTCCGCGGAGTAGACCCTGCCCCCATCGGCATCGGCCATAACTTCATCAGGTGGTATGTCCCGAGGAGTGAACAGCGATACGTTATGACGCGGTAGTGGTCGCTAGTCGAAGGTAAAATCATTTTCGGTAAGGAGCGACAGGCAGGCATCTACTACCTCGGTATCGTAGAGGGTTCCCTTGTTATTTGAGATCTCCTCGATGGCCTTATCCATACCCAGAGCTGCTCGGTACGGACGGTGGGACACCATCGCTTCAACCACATCCGCCACGGCGATAATCTTCGCCCCGGTAGACATCTCTTTCCCGTTGATACCGTGAGGGTACCCTGAGCCGTCCAGTCTTCCGTGGTGTTGAAGGACGATATCCGATATCGGCCAGGGGAATTGTATCTCTTTTAATATACTGCTGCCCACCGCCGGATGGGTCCTGACCAGATCCATCTCGTCCGGGCTGAGCGGACCCGGTTTGCTCAGGATCTCTCCGGGGATCTGAACCTTGCCGACATCGTGTATCAGTGCCGCCATCCTCACCCCCATCGCCTCTCCCACGGGAAGCCTCATCTTCTGGGAGATGGCATCGGCAAGCTGTGCTACCCGCCGTTGATGACCGGCTGTATAGGGGTCCCGTACCTCGACGGTATATGCCAGCGTCTGTACGGTTTCTTCCAGCATTTGCTGAAGGTTATCGTAGCTTTCCTTCAGCTCCTGTTCTCTCTTCCTGTGCTCCGTGACGTCGCGTGCAATTCCCCGGAACCCTATTGGCTTGCCCGATGAATCCAACAACAGAGAGGCGGACATGTTATTGATCCGGGCCTCTCCATTTTTTTGTATTACTTCGTAATTATTAATCTTTATCGGTTTACCCGTGGCATATACCTTTTTAAAGGTCTTGTAGAGCTGTTGTGCCGTTTCCGGGGTCGTGTATCTCCTGTTGTTCATTCCCATTAATTCTTCCGGTGAATACCCGGTCATCCTGCACAGGGCGTCGTTGAAGAATGTGAAGTTCCCGGTGAGGTCAAGCTCGAAATAGCTCTCCTCGATGCTTTCGAGTATGTTTCGATACCGCTCCTCGCTTTTCGACAGCATCTCCCGGGTATGCTTCCGTTCACTAATGTCCCTGGTGATGGAGAGAAAGCCCGTACACCCTCCACTCTCGTTCTTCAGGAAACTGGTTTCGGTTTCCGTCCATATGGTGGAGCCGTTCTTTCGAATCAGCTCCAGCTCTACGGGATGCTGCCGTGTAGCCCCGCCCGGTTTCGAATGCTCTTTTGCCCTTGTCCGCACCTCGGTGCGGAAGGTCTTCAGAGAACCGGGGGCCACGAGACGGTTCAGACCGGGTTTTCCTGGACCGTTTAACCGTTCTTTTAATTCTTTCCCGTTGTAGCCAAGGGTATTCTCCACGGACGGGTTTGCATAGAGGAGCATGAGGTCCTTGTCCCACACGGTGATCATATCCTGTGCCATCTCGGAGATTATACGGTAGAGATCGTCTCGCTTTGATGCGTCATCTGTTTTTTCTTTCACGTGTGCAATACCTCTCTTCACTGTGTGCAGGCTCCAGGACAGTATCACCTCGCAGGATTATGGTCAGGATTATGATTCGGTAGAGCAGCCCCGCCATAAGCGGGTAAATCCCTACGGATCCGATTTTAGATTGTCCTGGAGATACTCTTTGAATACGGGATAATCCGCAGGCAGCTGCGCCGGTTTGCCTTTTCTTTCGTCAATTCCTTTCATGCTGTCGGGCACCTTGGGGGTGATACCGAGGAGTTTCACAATCTCATCCGGAAATTTTGCCGGATGTGCCGTCTCCAATGATACGCAGAGGGGGAAATTGCCGTAGCATTCGAGATAGGTTTCAAGGCCCCGCCATCCCACCGCGCCGTGGGGCTCCAGGACTGTAGCATATTTCTCATATGTTTTTTTGATGCACCTTTTTGTCTCTTCGTCGGATATGCTCACGGAGAAGATGTTGCCGCGCATCACATCGATGTCGGGGCGCCGGTGGACCACTCCCGTCCTGTCCACGGTGCCGCCATACAGATCGAAAAAACGGGCGAGATTGCTGGGGTGCCCGACATTCATGGCGTTTGAGAGACATGCCAGTGATGGGGACACCTTTTCGTAGGTCCCCTTTGTAAGAAATCGTGGAAACTCATCATTTTCATTGGTCGGCATCACCAGTTTTTCTACCGGGAGACCCATGCGTCTCGCGTACTCGCAGCCCAGGGCGTTGCCGAAGTTTCCCGACGGAACCGATATGACGATACCCTCGTTATTCCGGCCCAGCTGGGCATAGGCGTAGAAGTAGTAGACCATCTGCGGGAGTATCCTGCCGAAGTTTATGGAATTTGCCGAGGTAAAGCACAGATACGCAAGCGAGGGATCGGCAAATGCCTCCTTCACCAGGTTCTGGCAGTCGTCAAATTTTCCGTCGACACAGATCGCCCTGACGTTACCGCCGATGGTGTCGAGCTGTTTTTTCTGCCGTCCGCTCACCTCTCCCTGCGGATAGAGGATATGTACATCAATCCCCTCGATCTCTTTGAAGGCCTCGCCGACGGCGCTCCCCGTATCCCCTGAGGTCGCGACCAGCACATTCAGCCGTGTATCTTTGCCCCGAAAATGTCCCATCAGCCGCGCCATCATCCGCGCGGCAAAGTCCTTGAAGGATGCCGTCGGCCCCTGGTCAAGGCGCATGATATATTTCCGGTCGACCATATTCTCCAGGGGAATGGTAAAGGGATACGCCTCTTCTATGATCGTTCGAAGGGTGTCCGCATCCACCTCGCTTGCCAGAAAGGCTTCGGTGACCAGCATTGCCGCTTCGGTATAGGGTTTGCCCTTCAGCGAGGTGATGTCCTCATGGGATATATGCGGTATCCGGTCGGGCATATACAGGCCCTCATCCGGGGCTTGACCCTGGAGAAGGGCATCCCTGAAGGAGACACGGCCCGTGAAGGGGGTAATTCCTTCTGCTCCGTCCATGTTTCTGTTTGTGCTGTAGTATCGTATTGCTTTCATGCTTGCCGGGTAATCCACCTCATTTTTTAGTGTCTTATGGTCCAATCCGTTTCGGGAAGAGATGTCCCGATTTTCTCACGGAATCCAGAAACAGGGAGTGATAACGCATCAGGCTCAACTGCCTCTTATAGATCAAATAGAAGTTCCTTTCAATGATACAATTTTCAACCGGCTTTTCAAAGAGGAGCTCTCCTGCCAGCTCTCGTCCCACGGCGCGGATGGAGAGAATCGAGACCCCCAGGCCGGCCATGATGGCCTCCTTGACCGCCTCGGAACTTCCCAGTTCACATATGATGTTGAACTGAGACAGGTTCCTGCCCGTATTCTTTTGCAGATACTCCTCAAAGATTGATCGGGTGGCGGACCCTTTCTCTCTGATGATAAAAGGTTCACGGGAGAGCTCATCTAGCGTCACCGACGCCTTTCTGTTCCATTTATGCCCCTCCGGGACGACCAGGACCAGCCGGTCGCTCCAGACCGCGTCGGTGTGCAGCTTTCGGTTGGATACAGGTCTGCCGATAAAGCCTATCTCCGCCTGGTTGTCGAGGATCATGTCCAGGGTTATGTCACTGTCATTCATCTGAACATAGCAACGGATATCGGGATACCGTTTGTTGAACGCATTCAGGACATGGGGGAGGATGTAGGTAGAGGGGATGGTGCTGGCGCTGATAAATATACTGCCCGATTCGTCTTCCTTGACCCGTGCAATCTTCTCCCTTGCCTCATCCATCAGTTTGAATACGCGGCGGGCGTAATCGTAGAGGATCTTCCCCTCCGATGTCAGGGATATCCCCGTATTCTTTCGGGTGACCACCGTCGCGTTGATCAGTTCTTCCAAGTTTTTTATATGCTTTGTCAGAGATGGTTGTGTCAGGCACATCTTCTTAGCCGCCTGGCTGAAGCTCCGTTCTTGGGCCAGCCTGACCAGTGCCTCCATCTGTTGCAGTGTAATGTTCTTGAATCTGTCGTAGGCCATAAAAGAAAAATATCATAAGGGGTGGCTATAATCAATAAAGATTTATAACCATAATGAATTTGACACATTCAATTAATTTAGATAGAAGACATGGAGTGTAGTATTTGATTCCGGGAATTTTTGCTGGACGAAGGGTACTGAAACACCATATTTCCAGGGTCCGCGTACGGCCACGATATAAAAGGAAAGGTACTGGTATGAAGGACGAAAAAAAGCTTCGTTTGACGGAGACGGTCCACGGTGCCGGGTGAGCCTGCAAGATAGGTCCGGGTGACCTGCATCAAGCACTATCGGGGCTTCCGCTCGTATCCGATCCGAATCTGATTGCGGGTATCGAAAATTCGGATGACGCCGGGGTCTATCGATTGAGGGATGACCTGGCTATTATCCAGACCCTCGATTTTTTTACACCGATTGTCGACGATCCCTATACCTTCGGCCAGGTGGCCGCGGCAAATTCCCTATCCGATGTTTACGCCATGGGGGGGGTACCCCTTACCGCGATGAACATCATCTGTTTCCCGATCAATACCATGAAGATTGACATACTCAGAGAGGTCCTTCTCGGCGGACTGGACAAGATGCGCGAGGCCGGGGTTCTCCTCGTGGGCGGGCACAGTGTGGAGGATGATGAACTGAAGTATGGTCTTTCCGTGACCGGAACGGTGCATCCCGAGAGGGTACTTCTGAACAGGGGTGCCCGGGCGGGCGATGCCCTTGTCCTGACAAAACCGCTCGGGACGGGGATCATCAATACGGCACTCAAGGGGAATCTGGCAAGTGATGAGCTCGAAGAGAAGTCCATACGCTGCATGGCCCAGCTCAATAAGAAGGCGGCCGAGCTGATGACTCAGTTGCCTACGGTCCACGCTTGCACGGATGTGACCGGTTTCGGTCTCCTTGGCCACGCCGCGGAGATGATCGAGGGGAGCGATGTCGGCATGGTGATCCGGTCTGCTTCCGTCCCTGTATTCCATGAGATTCGAGAATTTGTCGAGATGGGAATCATACCGGGGGGATTGAACCGGAACAGAAAATTTCGGATGAAGATGATAGACGTCGGTTCCCATTGTCCGGTATGGCTGGTGGATGTCTTCTTTGATCCCCAGACATCTGGCGGTCTCCTCATTTCCCTGCCCTTGCGAGAAGCGGAAGCTTTGGTAGCTAGAATGCACGATGAAGGAATACAGGATGCCGCCGTTATCGGCGAGGTTGTCGCCGAGCCGAAGGGTAAAATCATCGTATCGTAACCCACTGATCGGGGGAGGGCATCTCGCCGGTCTTCACCCCTCATCCCAATACCTTACCGTGTCTGAGACACGCACCGCGTCCTATCGATAAATATTATCCAACACCCTTTTCTATTCATATTTTGAATTTGACTTATAAATTAAGTTGATTTAGATGGTAGGTAGTTGCGCGAACACCATCGAATCATCGGAGAGGAATCCCTATGAAAGTGCGAAATGTTTTTGCTACCCGATGGGGGATTATCGGTGTAGGGGTCTTGATCGGCATCCTTGCCGCCCTTCTGCAGAAGCTGGGCAATCCTGGGAATATGGGGATCTGTGTGGCCTGTTTCGAGAGGGACATCGCGGGCGCCCTCGGCCTGCATCGCGCGGCCGTCGTCCAGTATATACGTCCCGAGATCATCGGGTTTGTCCTGGGATCACTCGTTGCGGCGTATCTCTTCAAGGAATTCCGCCCCCGTCTCGGTTCCGCCCCCATCGTCCGCTTTGTTCTGGGCGCCTTTGCCATGATAGGAGCTCTCGTCTTTCTGGGGTGCCCCTGGCGCGCCGCGCTTCGCCTTGCCGGAGGTGACGGGAATGCCATTCTCGGTATCCTGGGGCTGATATTCGGGATCTGGATCGGGACCCTTTTCCTCAAAAAGGGGTATACTTCGCACGGCGGCGGGATGGGTGATGCCGCTCATGATGGTCGGCCTTCTGGCGCTGCTGATCATCTTTCCGCAGGTTGAAGGGCAGGCGAAAAGTGGTGTTCTCTTCTACAGCCTGAAGGGGCCCGGCGCCATGCACGCACCCCTCCTTATCTCTCTGGTGATCGGTCTCGCGGTCGGATTTCTTGCCCAGCGGAGCCGTTTCTGCACCATGGGGGCAGTACGCGATTTCGTTCTCTTCAGACAGGCCCATCTCCTGTCGGGGGTTATTGCGCTTATCGCCGCCGCTTTTGTCACCAACCTGATCCTCGGACAGTTTCATCCGGGGTTTAAAGGTCAGCCCGTTGCCCACACGATGCATGTCTGGAACTTCGCGGGGATGGCGCTGGCAGGTCTTGCCTTTGCCCTTGCCGGCGGGTGTCCCGGACGCCAGCTCTTCCTGTCGGGCGAGGGAGATGGGGATGCCGCGGTCTTTGTGATGGGCATGATCGTCGGTGCGGGATTCTCCCACAATTTCGGCCTGGCCAGTTCACCGGGGGGCGTTGGCCCCTATGGCATTCCGGCCGTGTTTATCGGCATAGGTGTCTGTCTGTTGATCGGTTTTACGATGAGAAAGGGGAGAACAGCATGCCCACGAAGATTGATGCACGAGGACTGTCCTGTCCCCAGCCGGTCTTGATGACCACTGATACGATAAAAGGGGAAAAGATGGGTGAGGTAGAAATCCTGGTGGACACGGAAACATCGAAAGAGAATGTGTCCCGCGCCGCCGCAAACCAGGGCTGGGAAGTGGCGGATGTCGCCGAAGAGGGTGACGAATACAGGATCACGATCAGGAGGGAATAACCGTGTCTTTTTTGGGTTTCTTCAGGGATAAGCTGAAGCAGGGATCGCCGGGTGATAACGGGAAGACCGATCGCGGAATTATGGTATTTGAACATACCGGCGAGGTTATCCAGGCGGAGGGTGCCCTGAAGAGGGGAGGTTGGGAAATCCGCGTTATGGGGCCGCCCCCTGAAATACAGAGTGGCTGTGACCTCGTCATAGAGTTCCCCCTCATTGAAAAGCTGAATATCCTCAGAACTCTCGAGGAAAAGGGGATCCCCCCCCTCCAGATGGTCCCCGTGACAAGCCCCCTTCTTCAACCGGTAGACCTCTTTCATGTCAAAGACTTTGGCGAATATCTGATGGTCAGGGCGGCCAACATGAAATTGACCGTTGAGAAGGCGACCGGAACGATCGTGAATGTCTCCGGCGGCGGATGTCCGGATGTGCCCTACCTGGCATATGCGATGGTGGGCCGGTTGCTGAGCGATGCCCCCAGCCCCCGTGAAATCGGTCATACCCTGTGCGGATACTCACTGCAACTGGCCTATGAGGAGACACGGCGCCGATGCTTGGAATAGCGGGAACGATACCGATGGAAGATGTCCCCCTGCTGACGGGCAGATTGGCGATGGCGAACGGCGACATCCTTGTCGAAGGAAGGCGTATCCCCGTGAACAGGGGAACGGCGGCACTGATAGGCGCGGCCGTAAAGACCTCTGAGGTGCTTGGCACGCCGCGGCCCTTCGGGTATATCGCGGGTGACATCGGGCGGGGCGTGGGGAGCAGGCACCTCTATAAACATCTGGTCGA
>JAFCZZ010000631.1 GCA_019314085.1 Deltaproteobacteria bacterium
CAGGATCGCGCCCCCTTCTCCCCTGACCGTGGATACAAATATCTGCGCCATTCTCGATGAAAATTACGGCATTATGGCGCGTCACGGACTTGATCCCGCGTCCGGATTCCCCTCCACGCCGCTTGTTGAATGGCGGAGAGAGATAAGCGGGACATTCGGGAAAACGCTTGATTCCAATGGTCTTTTCCATCCGTCACGCCGTCCGGCTTTGCTGCGCCGGGCAATAATTGAAGGCAGAATCGCGTGTCCGGACAGGATCTCGCTGGCCGGTTTTGAATCACCCGCCCCTGTGGAGCGCGAACTGTTCACGGCGCTTGAACAGAAATCCGATCTTGAATATGTAAATCTTCCCGCGGGAAAACCGGAGACAATCGAGGCCCTGGCCCTCCCCTCTCCCGAACAGGAGGTCGTGTATCTGGTTCATCGCTTAGCGCAAGACGCCCGGACAATGCCTCTTCACAGGATAGGCGTGATCGTGCCGGACATGGACAGATACGCGAAGACGCTGGAGAGAAATCTCAGGGACGTCACGGCCGAGGCCGCACCTCACGGCTTCTACTGGTTCAACATGACGAAGGGCATTCCTCTTCTCGAGACACACCTGATGAGCGCGGCCCTGCTCCCCCTGCGCTTTATCCTTGAAGAGCAGTCCCGCGAACTGTTTCTTTCTCTTCTCCTGTCTCCCTACTACAAATACCGGGATGGAAAACGCCATGAGATCGCGCGGGCCGACATCGTGTGGAGAAGACGCTCCATCGACTCCGGGCTTGAAAACCTTCTCCGGGCGCTGAAGAGAGAAGATCCCCGTACATATGGCCTCATCCCCCCGGAGACCATCGAACACCTCTCATCTTTCTGCCGCACAACGAAGATATCCGAAAAGAAAAAAGGCGCTTTCTGGACGGGACGGCTCAGAGAATTGTGGGCCCATACCGTGGACAGAAGAGGTCTCGACGAAATCATGGAAGAGATCGACCAGCACCTGTCCGAGGTGCGGATGGACGGCCATGAGTTTGCTGCATGGCTGACGCATCTCGCGTCCCGCAAGGTGGTGCAGATCGGCGCCGCGGAGGATGCCGGCATACAGATTATGGGAACGATCGAATCCCGCGGCCTTGATTTCGACAAGCTGTACGTCCTCGGCATGGACGACCGGTCGCTCCCGGAACCGGCACGCCCCCTCCCCTTCCTCGATTCTGCGGAGAGGAAGCTGGTGCAGGGGGGTACGGCGGAGAGCCAGTACGAATTCGCGAAGCGGGCCTTCGACCACCTGATGACCCTCGCGCCGGACATTACCCTCCTCCGGGCCGAGATGGAGGACCTCAAACCCCTCGCCCCCTCCCCCTTCTGGCCCGCTATCGAGGAGAAGCGTTCCATCGACATCTGGAATGTCCCCGACCCGGCATGGCTGAGGGCCGAATGGCTCCATTCAGCATATAAAGGGTTACATGAGGAAATCTCCACAGAACCGCCGGGAGACCCACTTTTAGACTCTGGCAATATCCCCGGAACCGTCTCGGTAAGCCGGTTTCAGAAGGCGGTTATCTGCCCGTATCGCTTCTTTGTCGAAGGCGTCCTGAATATGGCATCACTGGAGGATATAGAGCCGGACGTCTCCCCACGGGAGAAGGGAAACCGGATTCACGGTGTGCTGGCACTCTTCACGCAGAGGCTGAGGGACGAAGAGATGGATCTGACCAGAGAAGACACACTCCCCGAGGCGCGGAACCTCTTGGAGGTCTGTGTAAATGAGGAGCTTCGCGAAGTGGCGGACAACCCACACTGGGCGGTCGAACGCAGGCGCTGGATCGGTCCTGAGGGCAACGAAGAAGGAGGCCTGCTCACAGACTGGCTCCATCGCGAAATGGAGCGCTGCCACGAAGGCTGGCGGTGCGTCGTGGAGGAAAGCTCGTTCGATGCCCTCAAAGTCGCCGGGCTGCCCTTCACACTGAAGGGACGGATAGACCGGGTGGACTTCAGCAAAGACGCGGGCGTTATCCTCTGGGACTATAAGACGGGCGAGGTGCCCACGGCGGCGGATATCGTGACACGCCTGAAAGATCCACAGCTTGTCATCTATCTTCTGGCCCTTGTGAACGGGCATATCCCCGCCCTGGAGCCATATATTAGTTCGGACGCAACGCC
>JAFCZZ010000181.1 GCA_019314085.1 Deltaproteobacteria bacterium
GACAGGAGGGCCTGCGTGTAGGGATGGAGAGGCCTGCTGTAGAGGGATTTCTTGTCCGCGAGTTCCACGATCTTCCCGAGGTACATGACGGCGATCCGGTCGCTTATGTGCTCGACGACGCTCAGGTCATGGCTGATAAAGAGGTAGGTGAGATCAAAATCTCTCTGGAGGTCCCTCAGGAGGTTGAGTATCTGTGCCTGAATGGAGACGTCCAGTGCCGAGACGGGCTCGTCGGCGATGATAAGCTCGGGATTGAGGGCAAGCGCCCGTGCTATGCCGATTCGCTGTCTCTGCCCGCCGCTGAACTCGTGGGGATAGCGTCCCATCTGCTCCCTGCTGAGTCCCACAACCTCCATCAGCTCGGCGACCTTGTCCCCGTCTTTCTTCCCCCGGGGCAGGTTGTGTATGATCAGGGGCTCTCCCACGATGGCCCCCGCGCTCATCCTCGGGTTCAGGGATGAGTATGGGTCCTGGAATATCAGCTGTATCTTTCTGCGAAAGGTCTTTAACTCTCTGCGGGAGTAGGTGGTGATATCCTCGCCGTTGAAGGTGATCTTTCCGGCGGTCGGTTCTTCGAGCCGGGTGATGAGGCGGCCCAGTGTGGTCTTCCCGCATCCCGATTCGCCCACCAGTCCGTTACCCCTTCGATCTGTAGCAAGACCGGATTCATCGGCGCTGACCCCTGCATTTCATCGGTATTTCCAGCAGCTCACCCGGTGGCCTGGAGAGTGATCCACCAGCTGCGGTTCTTTTTCGGCGCATATATCCATGACGTCGGGGCACCGGTTCCGGAAACTGCACCCCGAGGGGAGCTCGTACAGGTTGGGAACGCTGCCGGGTATCGCGGTGAGGTAGCCGTCTTTTTTCGTGGCCTTCTTCGGCGTCGATTCCATAAGCCCTCTGGTATAGGGGTGGAGAGGCGTGGCAAAAAGACTGGTCGTGCTGCAGTACTCCACCACCTTTCCCGTGTACATCACGGCGACGTGTTGTGCCATCTCCGCGACGATCCCGAGATCGTGGGTTATCAGTATGACCGATGTCCCCACCTCGTCTTTCAGCCTGTTTATCAGATCAATAATCTGCGCCTGGATGGTCACATCGAGTGCCGTCGTTGGTTCATCCGCGAGCATCAGTTCGGGATTGCAGGCGAGCGCCATGGCTATCATGATCCGCTGGCGCATCCCGCCGCTCATCTGATGAGGATAGCTCCTGAGTGTGTCACGTGTGGGGGACAGGCCGACGAGCCGGAGCATATCGAGGGCGCGGCCAAGCGCCTCCTCGTTCGAAAGTCCCTCGTGGAGCTTTATCACCTCGGAGATCTGATCTCCCACCTTCAGGACGGGGTTGAGGGAATTCATCGGCTCCTGGAATATCATGGATATGTCGTTTCCCCGGAGCTTGCGCATCTCGTCCTCGTCGAGGGTGAGGAGATCGGTGCCCTTGAAGAGGATCTGTCCCCCCACAATGCGGCCGGGCGGGCTCGGTATCAGCCGCATGATGGAGAGGGCGAGGACGGTTTTGCCGCAGCCTGATTCGCCGACGATGCCCAGGGTCTCCCCCTTGTCGACAGAGATATTCACCCCGTCGACGGCCTTGACCGTGCCGTTCCGTGTTGCAAAGTGTGTCTTCAGCCCTTGTATGTCAAGGATGTGAGACATGGGAGGTCTGACTCCGATCCATCAGAAATTGTGTGAGAAGCCGTACGCCTATGCCGGACGCGCCCTTGGGGATATATGGCCTGTCCGTTGACAGGAGCGCGGGTCCGGCGATGTCGAGATGTACCCACGGGTAGTCACCCGCGAACCTCTTGAGGAACAGGGCCGCGGTTATGGTGCCTCCTGCCCGTGTCCCGACATTTTTGATGTCCGCCACGTCACTCTTTATCAGCTCATTGTATTCGTGCCACAGAGGGAGTTCCCATATCATCTCGCCCGTGGCATCCGAGGCGGCTGATAACCGCTTTTTCAGGTCTTCATCCGTTCCCATCATGCCGGCGAGATTATCGCCCAATGCCACCACGCAGGCCCCGGTCAGCGTGGCCATATCGATTATTGCCGCCGGATTGTATCTGCCCGCGAAGGTAAGCGCGTCTGCCAGAATCAGGCGTCCCTCGGCGTCGGTGTTCTTGATCTCTACTGTCAGACCGGACATGGTCTTCAGTATGTCTCCCGGTTTGTACGCCCTACCGCCCGGAAGGTTTTCCGTCGCGGGGACAATGGCCACCACGTTCAGGGGCAGCTTCAGGTCGGCAGCCGCCTTGATTGTTGCGATCACCGCGGCGCCGCCAGCCATATCCGATTTCATCTCATCCATTTTTTCGGAGGGCTTGATGGAGATCCCCCCGCTGTCGAAGGTGATCCCCTTGCCGACCAGGACCACGGGGGGGTCGTCTTTTTCCCCGCCGTTGTATTGCAGGGTTATCAGCCGTGCCTCTTCGGCGCTCCCCCTCGCCACGCCGAGCAGGGCGTTCATGCCCAGTTTTCCCATAGCGGCCTCATCCAGCGCCTCGAATGTGAGGTGTGCCTCACTGGCGATGGTATTGGCCCGGTCCGCCAGGATGGAGGGCGTCATGTCGTTGGGTGGCGTGGAGACGAGGTCCCTCGCGCAGTAAACCGCCCGTGAGATAATCTGTGCCGTTTGTGCGCCCTTCTTGATCTCTTCAAGGAGCGTGGGTCGGTTCTCCACGATGATACATTCCGTGATCTCTCCCTTTTTGTCCTCTTCGAGGGTCTTGTAAGGGGTGAAACGGTACAGACCCAGCAGCGCGCCTTCAGCGGCGGCTCGCGCCACGTCTCCGATGGCACATTTCGCCTCGCCAAAGTCGAGGGATGCGGCCATTTGCGTTATATTGAGGTCCCGTATCTTCTGGGCCGCCTTTGAAAATACCCCCCGCAGCTTTTCAAGGTCGAACTCCTTCTTCTTGCCGAGGCCGGTGACCAGGATCCTCTTGCCGGGGATCGATCCCCTGGTGTACACGACAGAAGAGGTGTACAGCTTCCCCTCAAAATCCCCTCCGTCGATCAGCTCGCCGATAATACCGTTACATCCTTCGTCGAGAAGACGGGCCGCCCCCTCCGGTGCCTTATTATCCTCGAAATGCCCCACAAGCAGTACCTCGCAGTCGAAATCCGCGAGAGATCCTTTTGTTACAGTGATATTCATCTGTGCCTCCTGAAAGTGTCATATGCCCGGGGAAGATAGCACATGGATGTGAAATGTCAATACGCAGGGTGCGGTGCGGTATTCACGGCAGTCGCACTCTTTTAAAATAACCGGCTTTTCGGGGGCTTCTTTCCCTGGTCCGGGGAATTTTTTTCTATGGAATCGATCTCTTTCTCGATCTTCCCGGTCATTTCAGTGCCGGGTGGAAAGAAGGTCTGGGCCGCCTTGAAGTGGAAGAGTGCGCTCTTGAACTTGCGCTCTTTCTTAAAAAAGATGCCGAAATGGTAATGGGATTCTCCCCGCATGTCGAGCTTTCCGTAGAGCATTGCCAGATTGTGGTAGACGTGGGTGTCATCCGGGTTCTTCTTTAACAATTCCTGATAGAGCTCGAGGGCGTCGCTGTAATCTCCAGCGGCGGCGTATGCTCTTCCCAGATACAAAATGGTGCCGGCATCTTCCCTGTTGGCACGATGGGCCCTCTGGAGGGTATCCGTCGCGTCGGCCACTCTCCCGAGATTGAAGTAGCTGATACCCAGATCGCGGAGAATGTCGGCATCGTCAGGGGACAGCGACAGGGCGTCTTGAAAATTTGCAAAGGATTCTGATGTCTTGCCCAGCCTCCCCTGGCTGACCGCCAGACCGTACAGGGCGTTCGGGTTGTTGGGATCTTTTTTCAGCACGTCATTAAAATATTTGATGCTGGAGGTAGGATCCTTCCGGTCAATGACCAGTATGGTCTGTATCTTTTCCAGTTTTCCTATGATGCTTTTGGGTCCTCGTACCTTGTATTTCGTCTGAAGCAGGCCGTCCAGATACCGTATCCTGTCTCCTGTTCCGGGGTGTGTCAGAAAATACGAAGGGACGGAATTCGAGTAAAACTCATACTGTCTCATGATCTTCAGAAAGTTCAGCATTCCCTCGCCGTCGTAGCCGGTTTGGGTCAGGTATAACATCCCGAGACGGTCGGCCTCCTCTTCATGCTCTCTGCTGTATTTGAGACTGAGGGTTGTCGCCGTCGCCGAGGAGAAGCCGATGGCCGCCGCGGTCACATCGCCTCCACCGAGAAAAACGCTGGCAATGATCGCCGCAAGGGTTGCCACGCCCATCTTCTGCGAGCTCTCGATCATCTGAGCTATGTGTCTGGCCTTTATGTGTCCTATTTCGTGCGCCAGTACACCGGCGAGCTGGTTCTCGTCTTCGGCAAGCTCTATGAGACCTCTGTAGACATAAACGTAGCCTCCCGGGGTTGCAAAGGCGTTGATCCCCCGGCTGTCAATGACGGAGAAGGTGAAGTTGAAGTAGGACTGATCGCTGTGCGAAAGCAGCAGACGTCCTATCTGTTCGATATAACCGGTTACCTTTGGGTCCTTTAAGAGAGCCCCTTTACCTTGCAATTTATCGTAAAATTCTCTCCCCAGTTTTTTTTCATCCTGTATGGTAAAAGAGGCAAGGGATACACCCGCTGACGCGTGGAGATACAGGAGAACGATGCAGGTGACAACGATCTTTATTATGCTGCTGCGGGGGTCTATTTTCATGGTATCCAGTTCTACGGAGATCTTTCCGGGGTTTTTGCTATCACGTTAATTTCGCAGGGTAAAAAACCACCGATGACATTGTTAATGTGCCCTATGATATGTGAATTCTCCCCATAAGTCAACGTAACAGGGGAGTTTTAATGCCGTACGCGGGAAGATGAGCATACACACTTGATAGATTCTTAGGCTTGCTATTTTATTTTCGGTATGTTAGATGGAAAAACTTAGCATAATTCCAGAATAACGTCAGGGGGTATTTGATCAATGGTTAACGAAGGTAACTTAACAACTGAACCAGAAAAAAAAGAAGTAGAACGTACGGAGGAGGTGGAGCTGCAAAAAGAGGAAGAGGGTATGAGTTTTGTGGAACTCTACGAGCAGAGCCTGCAGGATGTGGCTATCGGCAAGGTCGTCATAGGAAAGATCGTCCAGATAAATGAGGA